>JAITLH010000341.1 GCA_031277995.1 Deltaproteobacteria bacterium | reverse complement strand
CGGCCGGAGGGATTTTGGGACCATGGATCTTTCGATTGCCAACTTCGTTCAAATAGTCATCGCCTGCTTACTGATCATCGCCCTGATGGTCGGAAACGCCGTGGTCATGGTCTATATCGAGAGAAAAGCCGCGGGTTTCATCCAGCGCCGGCCGGGACCTTACGAGGTCGGCCCCAGGGGGACCATCCAGGCCATCTGCGACTCGATGAAACTACTTGGAAAACAGCTTTTTATCCCCGGAAACGTCGACTGGCTTTTGTATTTTTTGGCTCCCGTCTTGGCCTTTCTCCCCGTTCTCCTTTTGTTTCTCCCCATCCCCTTTGGCAAATACCTAACCGCCCTTAAAGTGGACGACGGCATCCTTTTGATTTTGGCCTTCGCCGGGATTGGGGTCATTTCCAACATCTTGGCCGGCTGGGCCTCGAATAACAAATACGGCCTTTTGGGGGCGGCCAGGGCCGTTTCGCAATCGATCGCCTACGAAATTCCCATGATCATAGCCCTTCTGGCCGTGGTGTTTTTGACGGGCTCGCTTAACCTTTCCGAGATCGTGGAAAGGCAAGGCTCCTGGCCCTGGCAGTGGAACTTATTTTGCCAGCCCCTGGCCTGTTTCATATACTTTGTCAGTCTCGTTGGGGAAACCAACCGGGCGCCCTTTGACTTACCCGAGGCCGAAAGCGAGCTTACGGCCGGTTTCCATACCGAGTATTCGGGCATGGGTTTCGCCCTATTTTTTCTCTCCGAATACGCCAACATGCTTCTGGTGTCCTTTGTCATGGCCACGTTCTTTTTGGGCGGCTACAAAGGGCCTTTCCTGGACGGCTTTTGGTGGACCTTCATTAAGGCCTACGTCATCATGTGCCTAATCGTTTGGCTCCGCTGGACCTTCCCCCGGGTGCGTTTCGATCAATTATTAAACATTAACTGGAAATGGCTATTGCCCTTGTCGCTTCTTAACCTCTGGGTCACGGCCATAGTCATAAAGTTTATGGAATAAGCCCCCAAAGTTATTCGATAAAGGGAAATTTTAAAAAATTTCCCTTTATCGAATGGAATGGTATCGTATGATTAAAGCGATTATCGATAATCTTAAAGGCCTCTATAGCCTCTTGGTCGGTCTTTCCATCACCGGGCGCTTTTTCCTAAGCCCGCAAAAGACCACCCACTACCCCAGACAGGTCGATGACCCCGAGGTCCTTAAATCCTACCGGGGGCCATTGGAGCTGGTACCGGCCGACGATACCGGTCAAAGTAAGTGTATTTCTTGCCAAATGTGCGTCCGGGCCTGCCCCGGCCACTGCCTGACCGTCACCAAAGGCGACCAAGGCAAAGCCCCCAAGGTCTATCTCTACGACTTTACCCTGTGCTGCCTTTGCGCCGCCTGCGTGGAATCCTGCCCCACCGGGGCCATTAGGTTCTCCCACAAGGTTTACCTTGTGGCCAATAGCCGCGAAGAACTTCGCCTGGACCTTCTGGCCGACCTTTTGGCCCGGGCCCCCAATCCCCCCAAGCCCGCCGATGACGAGGCCGAAAGCCTAACCCTAGCCAAGGCCCCCAGCTCCGGGCCCACCTCCGGGCCTAGCCCTGGGCCTAGCCCCAGGCCTAGCCCCGGGGCGCCGGCTTAGGCGCCCAGGGGCCAAAGTAGCGTAAGTAACTGGATTTAACAAATAACCTTAACCTAAGATCACGATCTTTTAGTTAACTTTTGAGGTTTAGGCATGGACCAGGCCATAGAAAAAGTATTAGCCATCATCTGGTCGCCCTTTAACGCCCTGGAGGCCCTAATCGCCGAGTATTTGCCGGGCCAGGAGGTCGCCGCCTTGATCGCCTACGGGGTCTACGTATTGATTATCCTGGCCGGGGGCTTTATGGCCATTGGCTCAAGGAACTTGGTTAGGGCCATGTTGGGGCTGGTTTTGACCTTTTTGGGCGTGGCCGGCCTGTATATGCTTTTGGCCAGCCCCTTTCTGGCCTTCATGCAGGTCTTGATTTACGTGGGCGCCGTTTGCGTTTTGATCTTTTTCGCCATCATGCTAACCAGAAACACCAACGAGGGCGAGGAATCGAAGCTGCCCGGGATCGGCTCGGCCATATATGGGTTATTCGCCTTCGTATTGCCGCTTTTGGTCTTGGGACCGTTAATCGTCCTAAACGTCCCGAAACTCGCGACCGTTCAATACGAAGAGACCCAGACCAAGCTTTTGGGCCAGGGGCTCATGACCGACGACGTCTTTTCTTTTGAGCTTATTTCCATCATTTTACTCGTGGCCATGGCCGGGGCCGTGTTTTTGGCTTGGCGCCGTAGGCCCTCGGATAGCGAGGCTTCCAGATGACGACCACATTGACCCTATTTTTACTGGTCTCGCTTTTGCTGATTTCCATCGGACTGGCCGGACTCGTTACCAGGCGCACCTTGGTGGGCATGCTTATTAGCGTGGAACTGATGCTAAACGGGGCGGGCCTGGCGATCGTCGCCGCCGCCAAATGCACCCCGGCTTCCGAGGTTCACGGCCAGCTGGCCGCGCTCTTTGTCATGGGCCTGGCCGCGGCCGAGGCCACCTTGGTCCTGGCCATGATCCTCGTGGTCCAAAGGCGTTTTGGCAAAGTCACCTTGGACGAGGTTTCCATAATCCGATCAAGCCCGGCCAAAGGTCCCCATTAGTTAAAAAAAACCCAACGGGAACCCGCGAAAACCCCAAGTCCATGAGGGTTTTGGTTTAAGGAACTGACAAAAGACCCGACCCGAGGTCGGAATTTCACGCGGAAGATTTTTTTATGACCCCAATCGATAGCGTAAACGTGCTTTGGCCTATTTTGGTGACCCTGCTGGCCCCCTTTGGCATTCTTTTGGCCGGCCGTAACCAAAACCTAAGGGAAGCGGTCTCGATAGTGGCCGGGGCCATCACGGCCCTACTGGTTTTAAGCTTCGCCCCGTCGGTACTAAGCGGTCACGTCTACCGCCATGAGCTCTTTCGGATTCTGCCGGGGCTCTCGGTCACCTTCGCGGTCGATGGCCTGGGCATCATCTTCGCCTTCATCGCCCCCTTCCTGTGGGTTTTCGCGACCAGTTACAATATCGGCTACATGCGGAGCCTTAAGGAACACGCCCAGACGCGTTACTACTGTTGTTTCGCCATCGCCATCTTTGGGGCCGTGGGCGTGGCTTTGTCGGCCAACGTCTTTACCCTTTACCTATTTTACGAAGTAATCTCGATTTTTACCTACCCGCTGGTGGCCCACCACCAAGACGAGGAAGGTTTCTACGGCGGGAAGAAGTACCTGGTCTACCTCATGGGGACTTCGAAACTTTTTCTGCTCCCGGCCATGATCCTAACCTACGCCTTGGCCAACACCCTGGATTTCCCCTTGGGGGACATTAAGCATGGAATTTTTTCGGCCGAGGTCATAGCCGCCCATCCCAACCTAGTGAGGCTCACCTACGTCCTTTTTATCGCGGGACTGGCCAAAGCCGCCCTTATGCCCTTCCATAACTGGCTGCCTTCGGCCATGGTCGCGCCCACCCCGGTCTCGGCCCTACTCCACGCCGTGGCCGTGGTCAAGGCCGGCGTTTTTTCCGTAAGTAGGATTATCCTTTCGGGCTTTGGCACCGAAACGATGACTAGCTTAGGGCTCTCACTTCCCACCGCTTACGTGGCCGGTTTTACCATTGTCGCGGCATCCCTTATCGCCCTAACCAAGGACGACATCAAAGCCCGGCTCGCTTACTCCACGGTCAGCCAGCTTTCCTACGTCGTCATCGGCGTGGCCTTGGCCGCCCCCATGGCCGTCCAGGGGGGCCTCATGCACATTGGCCACCACGCCTTTTCCAAGATTACTTTGTTTTTTGGGGCCGGGGCCATATACGTAGCCAGCCACCTAAAATCCATAAAGATGATGAACGGCTTGGGCCGCAAGATGCCCTGGACCTTTGGGGCCTTTGGCCTAGCTAGTTTGTCCATGATCGGGATGCCCCCGGTCTGCGGTTTCGTTTCCAAGTGGTACCTGGTTAACGGGGCCATCGACCAAAGCCAGCTGGTCTTACTAATCGCCCTGTTGTGTTCGACCTTACTAAACGCCGGTTACTTTGTCCCCATCTTCTACCGGGCCTTTTTTCTGGCCCCGGAACCCGGCTCCCACGTCGAGGATTGCAAGGAAGCGCCCTTAACCATGGTCGTCCCTTTGGTCTTTACCAGTATCGTTTCCGTGGCCTTGGGCTTATTCCCCCAGCTTTTCCAAAACTTTATCAAAGCCTTTGGAAACTTCTAAGGAAAAAACTTCGTTTTTTCCTTAATCGCCCAATGGCGTGTTTACCCAAAAAACGAATATACGGGAGGCGCGACATGCCCTACGATAAACGGCCGGACTTTTTGGGCCGCTTTTTAGCCGACCAGCTGGCCCCGGGCCGACCCAAAGTCTGGCGCAACGCTTTTTTGGCCCTTTTGGCCCTCATAGCCATATTGGGGCTGGTCATACCCAATCGCCATCCCCACTTTGGCGTGGACGCCTATCCCTTTTTCTGGCCCATCTTCGGCTTGGTCATGGGCCTTATTTTGATTTTCGCGGTAAAAAAGATCATCCAACCTCTCATAAAACGGCCTGAGGATCACTATGGCGACCTCTGATTTTTATCATCACCCAACTTCCCATAAAACGGCCTGAGGATCACTATGGCGACCTTTGATTTCTATCATCACCCAACTTCCCATAAAACGGCCTGAGGATCACTATGGCGACCTCTGATTTCTATCATCCCTCTCTGGCCTTCCTGATGATGGCGGTGGCCCTGCCCTTTTTACCAGGCAATCGCCGCTGGAAGTGGTTACTGCTCCTACCCCCCTTGGCGGCCATCTACGCCGCCTTTGGGAACCTGGACGGGGATCACTTCACCCTGACTTGGCTGGGACTAACCCTTAAGCTTGGTCACGTGGACCCCTTGTCCAGGGTCTTTTCCCAGGTTTTCGCCATCATGAGCTTGGCCGGCATCGTTTTTTCCCTGCACGTCAACGACAAGGCCCAGCACGTCTCGGCCCTCCTTTACGTGACCGGGGGTTTCGGGTGCCTTTTGGCCGGGGATTACCTGACCCTCTTCGTTTTTTGGGAGCTGATGAGCCTGGGTTCGACCTTTTTGGTCATGCTAAATAGGACCAGGGAATCGGTCCTGGCCGCCTTTAGGTACTTTCTCTACCACGTGGCCGGGGGCTTACTCCTTTTGGCCGGGTTACTCCTTAGATACCGTTTGACCGGATCCTTTGACTTTGGGCCGATTGCCGAAAGCTCGGCCACGTATGCCGATTGGCTAATACTTTGCGGGTTTTGCGTAAACGCCGCCGTGGTGCCCTTACACGCCTGGCTCCCCGACGCCTACCCCCGGGGGACGGTCACGGGTTCGGTTTTCATGTGCGCCTACACCACCAAAACGGCCGTCTACGTCTTGGCCCGGGCCTTTCCGGGCTGGGAGATCTTGGCCGTGGCGGGAACCGTCATGGCCGTCTACGGGGTCGTTTACGCTTCCATGGAAAATAACGCCCGCCGCATCCTTTCCTACCACATCGTGAGCCAGGTGGGTTACATGGTAGCCGGGATCGGGGTCGGGACGGCCATTACCCTAAACGGGGCCAGCGCCCACGCCTACGCCCACATTCTCTACAAGGGCTTACTTTTCATGTCGGCCGGGGCCGTCCTTTACAGCGCCGGGACCCAAAAATTAGACGAACTGGGGGGCCTGGCCTCCCGCCTGCCCTGGGTCATGGTTTGCTACATGGTGGCCGCCCTATCGATTTCGGGCATGCCGCTTTTTAACGGCTTTGTCTCCAAGACCATGACCATCGCCGGGGCGGCCGAGGCCCACCGGACCTTTGTGGCCTTGGGCTTGGAACTGGCCGCCGTGGGTACCTTTATCTCGGTTGGCCTAAAGCTTCCCTACTTCGCCTTTTGGGGCGGGAAAAAACCCGACCGGACCAGGGAGCTTAAGCCCATTCCCATAAACATGTACGTGGGCATGGCCTTTCTGGCCCTCCTTTGCCTGGCCCAAGGCCTCTACCCCCACATGCTCTATAAATACCTTCCTTACCAAGAGGCCGTTCATGAATTCGTGCCCTGGACCCCTTGGAACGTCATTCAGGCCTTGATGCTTTTGGGTTTTTCGGGCCTGGCCTTCTTTGTAATGAGAAAGGTCATAGAGCCCCACAAGGCCCTAAACCTCGACTTCGATTGGTTCTATAGGCTTATTGGCCGGGGCGTCTTGTTTCTTATATCCCGGCCCCTGGCCGCCGTCGATAACGTCTGGACGGTCGTCTGGGACAAGGTGGGCCTACGGGTCCTAAAGGGCCTGGGGGCCTTAACCTCCTGGTTTGACCGAAACGCCATCGACGGAATCGTTGACGGCTCGGCCGTTGGCGTCAAGGGTCTGGGAACCCTTACCGCCTTTCTCCAAAACGGCCGCCTCCAACACTACCTGGGCCTCATGGTCGTTTTGGGTTTGCTTATTTTCGCCTTCTTCTGGTACGGCTTTTAAAAGCCGCGCCCAAAAAAAGGCCAACCGTTTCCGATTTTTTTCGCTTTTCGCCCAAACGTACGGCGAACGGCTTCCCGTTAAGCCCTAAAAAAAAGCCCCCAATAAGGGCCTTAAGGTCCCGTGGATACCCTAATGGATCAATCTAGTAGCTACCCGGTATTGACCGTCCTAACCTTTTTTCCGCTCCTGGCCGCCCTGGTTTTGTGGCCGATCAAAAGCGAGCTTCGGGTTAGGCAGGTAACTTTGATAGCCTCGGTATTGGAATTACTCCTGGCCGTGCCCCTAATCGCCTTTAAGGCCCAGGCCGGTTTCCAATTCACGGAAAACGTCCCCTGGGCCCCGGACTGGGGCTTGACTTACGCCCTGGGGGTGGATGGCATCAGTATCCTCATGATCTGGCTTTCGATCCTGACCCTCCCCTTTTGCGTCCTTTGCTCCTGGACTTACATCGGGCGCAGGATCAAGGAATTTCACGTCTGCCTCCTAATCATGACCACGGCTTGCGTGGGCGTTTTTTCGGCCCTGGATCTGGTCTTGTTTTACGTTTTTTGGGAAGCCTTGCTGATTCCCATGTATTTGATGATCGCCATCTGGGGCGGGGATCAAAGGCGTTACGCCTCGATTAAGTTTTTCCTCTACACCCTGGCCGGAAGTACTTTGCTGTTGGTTGCCATCGTGGCCTTAAGGGTCACGGGCGGGACTTTTTTCATCCCCGAGCTCATGGCCAAGGGCTTTTCCTTTAACTTTCAATACTGGATCTTTTTGGCCTTCTTTATCGCCTTTGCCATCAAGGTCCCCATGTTTCCCTTTCACACCTGGCTCCCGGCCGCCCACGTCCAGGCCCCCTCGGCCGGGTCGGTCATACTGGCCGCGGTTTTGCTAAAAATGGGCACCTACGGGTTTTTGCGTTTTTCCCTGCCCCTTTGCCCCCTGGCCTCGGTTCACTTCGCCCCCATGATGATCGCCATCTCCGTGGCCTCCATCCTCTACGGCGGGGCCGTGGCCTTGGGCCAAAACGACATAAAAAAGCTCATCGCCTACTCTTCCGTGGCCCACATGGGTTTCGTGACCCTTGGCATCTTTCTTTTTAGCGCCGACGGCGTCAAGGGGGCCATCTTCCAGATGCTAAACCACGGCATCATTACCGGGGCCCTCTTTATGATGATCGGGGCCGTCTACGAGCGCAGCCACAGCCGCGAAATCGCCAAAAACTTAGGCTTAGGCAAATACCTCCCCCACTTCATGTTCTTTTGGGGCCTTTTTGGCCTGGCCTCCTTTGGCTTTCCCGGCACCAACGGTTTCGTTGGCGAGTTTCTCGTCATCCTGGCCGCCTTCAAAAACTCCACGACCCTGGGCCTTCTGGTCATCCCCGGGGCCCTCCTGGCCGCGGCCTACATCCTAAAGGTCACCCTCAAAATGGCCTGGGGCCAACCGGCCTCCCCCCAAGGCCATAACTGGCCCGATCTAAAAAAGAAAGAATGGCTTTACCTAACCGTGCCCGCGATCTTGGTTATCTACCTGGGCCTGGCCCCCTCCGGCCTTCTGGCCCTAATCGAGCCCAGCGTCGATGACACCCTGACCCAGTTTCAGGCCAAAAAAGACTCCGTCAACGTCATCTACCTCTCCTC
>JAITLH010000332.1 GCA_031277995.1 Deltaproteobacteria bacterium | reverse complement strand
TTTTGAAGGCCATGGAACCGGCGATCTTAAAGGCCATTTCCGAGGAATCAACGTCATGGTAGGAGCCAAAAACCAAGGCCACTTTGCAGTCGACCACGGGGTTGCCGCTGACCACGCCGCCGGCCATGGCTTCAACGATACCTTTTTCGACCGCGGGTATGTACTGTCTGGGGATGACCCCGCCGACGATCTTGTCTTCAAAGATAAAACCCTCGCCTCTGGGCAGGGGCTCAAGCTCGATGACGGCGTCGCCGTATTGGCCCTTACCGCCGGTTTGTTTCTTGTATTTGCCTTGGACCTTGGCTTTACCCTTGATGGTTTCCTTAAAAGCCACCTTTGGCGATTTTAGGATGACCTCAACGTTGTATTTGCGCTTGATCTTCTCCAAAGTGGCGTCTATGTGGATTTGGCCCATGCCCGAGATGATCATTTCTTTGGTTTGGGCGTTACGGGTTAGCTTTAAGGTGACGTCCTCGACGGTCATTTTGTTAATGGCCGCGAAAACTTTTTCCTCATCGCCCTTAACCTTGGCCTCAACGGCAAAGGAGACCACCGGTTCCATGGGCTGACTGGCCCAAAAAACGATCGGGGCGTTCTCATCGGCCACGCTGTCGCCGGTAAAGGTGTTTTTAAGTTTGCTTACGGCCACGATGTCCCCGGGTCCGGCTTCTTCGATGGCCTTTTGGGCTTTGCCTTCCAAGGCGAAGAGCTGACCAAAGCGCTCCTTTTGGCCCCGGTTAACGTTTAAAAAGCCGCTATCGGGCCGAAGGGTTCCGGAGTTTACCCTAAAAATGGTCAACTGGCCGGCGAAGGGATCGACCACGGTCTTTATAACCAAACCGCCAAAGGGATCTCCGGGTTTGGGCTCGCGGATAAGTTCCTTGGTTTCGTCCTCGGCCGGATGGCCGGTGATTTGGCCGCGCTCGATGGGCGAGGGCAAATAGTTGACAATCAGATCGAGGATATTGGAAAGCCCGATAAGCTTTGTGGCCGAGGCCGGGGCGACCGGGGCCAGTTGGCCTTCAAAGATGGCCTTTTTCAGAGTGGTTTCCAGTTGATCCTGGGGGATGTCCTCGCCTTCCAAAAATTTTTCGAGTAAAGCGTCGTCTGACTCGCTGATGGCCTCGATTAGTTTTTCCCGGTAAGAACTAACCTGTTCGACCATATCGGGCGGAACCGGGGCTTCGGAGACCTTCCCAGCCGAATCGTAAAGGTAAGTTTTGTAGCTTAACAGATCGACCAGGCCCTTAAAAGAATCCTCGGCCCCAATGGGCAAGGCCACCGGGACGGCTTTGGGACTGGAAAAGGATTCCAGCACGCTCTCCAAGGCCTTAAAATAATCGGCCCTTTCCCGGTCCATTTTGTTTATAATGACCAGCCTAGGTAGTTTAAGCTCGTCGGCATAGGCCCAGGCCTTTTCCGTGGAAACCTTAACCAAGTCAACGGCGTCAACCAAGACCAAGGCCGAGTCCACGCCGTATAGGACCGTTTTGGTGTCGTTTAAAAAGTTTTCCCCGCCTGGCGTATCGACAAAAGTGATTTGATGTTTCTTCCAGGGAAAGGAATGGAAAGCCGAGCCCAGGCTGTTCTTACGCTTGATTTCCTCAGGCTCAAAGTCCAATACACTGGTATTGTCGTTTACGGAACCCAAACGGGAGGTGACTTTGGTTAAAAATAAAAAGGCCTCGGCCAGCGATGTTTTGCCGGCCCCGCCATGGGATATCAGAGCAATGGTTCTCTGCTTAGAGACATCTTTCATAAGCTTTTTCCAAAGAGCGGTCAAAAACCGCCGTAATTAGGGCAGGTGGTCACGATTTCGCGAAAAAAAACCGGAATCGAGCCCCGGTTATGGAGATCCCCAAAAGATCTTTTCTAATCGCGATCAAAATATAAAAAACCCAGCCTTTAATTTGGCCCCTTTAAAGACCCGGCTTTCCAATAAGCGGCCCAGCTCCAACGGCTTTTAGGGCCGCGGGGCTGGCCGGTCATTTTTGGCAAAAAAAACTTTCGTTTCTCCCGCCTTTGTCAAACCGAAAACTCCCTTGGTTTACCGAAGGTTAGGTCAGAAGTCTCCGGTAAGATTATCTGATTCTAGCCATGATTACGGCTTTGCTGATTCGGGCCCCTTGGAGAGTAGCCCAACCTCTATCGCGGCAGCGCCGTAATTTTATCCCATTTGTTGAGATATTTTTCATCTTTGTAATATTTATGCTGTAGCCAATGTGATTTTTTACCGTCTTTTACATCATACGAGGCTTTTTCTTCGACTTCGGAGCGCGAAAGGATATAGGCCGGTGGAACTTTTTCGCTAGTTTCTTGGTCGTTAATCCTAATATCATCAATGTTATTGACGATTACCCAATAATCAGCCATAAGATTGGCTGAGGAATCGACATCCGTGCTGCCGAGCGAAACGTCAGTCTTCTTACTGAGGGTCTTAACTTGGATTGTCACGAACTTGGTACCCTTTTGGTCGTAAGCTATTATGTCTAGGCCCTTAGCGTTACGGGAAGTAGGCAAAACGTTCCAACCTAGGAGGGAAAGTTGATAGCAACTGAAAAACAAACCAACGTTACCCACGATTTGGGCCGGTAACTTGGTTAGTTGTTGGTTGACTATATTAGGC
>JAITLH010000291.1 GCA_031277995.1 Deltaproteobacteria bacterium | reverse complement strand
AAGGCGAAAACGATTCGCCCGAAGCGGTTAAGGGCAAAGGCGGCCGGACTCGCGAGAATGCCAAACCTGGCCAAGGCGAAAACGATTCGCCCGAAGCGGTTAAGGCCAAGCGCGGCCGGCCTCGCAAGGTTGCCCAAACCGACCGGATTGAAAAGGCGTCGGCCGAGGGCGCGGGGGACGAGGAAGTTAAAACGGCCAAAGCCGATAAGGCAACGGAAAGAAAACCTCGGATAACTGCCCAGGCTAAGGACGCGAGCGCCAAACCTAAAAGCCGAGAAGGCTTAACCGTTACGTTGCCGTCGCCGGAAGTGATACGGGCCAGAAAATGGGCCGAAAATTCGAATACCCTTAACAATTTTGGCTTTGGGGTTGACAATCGGCGTCCCCAGTGTGAGCCGGGTGGGGTAAAAAGCCTTGGCGGCGGAGAAAGTCGGGGCGAGGACGGATGCGGCTTGGGTCAAGAAACGCGCGAAAAAACCGAGCTCAAGTTAACCGTCACCAAAGTGGGCAATAAAAACTTTTACAACGTCGAAGCCATAGTCACCACCACGGTGACGAGAAACTCGCTAGATGGTTTTAGGGAGGTTAAAGGACAAGGGAACGCCGTAAGTCCCGGCGGCCAAAACCAGGCAACTTCCGGTTGGTTTAACGGGTTTGACTACAAAAATCCGGATTTGGCGCCCCTCGATGTATTTGGCCCGGTTGAGAAGCCTAAAGACGACCAGGAAGAACTCAAAAGGTTACTAAAAAAATCCGGCGCGATGGTCTTTACGAAACGGGATCTATTCGACGGCGCTTTGCGCGAACACGATATCGACTTGAGTAAATATAACCTCTTACTCGTGCTTCAGCCAAAACAGGATCCTAAAAACATTGTCGCGAATGGTTATTCAAACAAAAATACTTTTGATTTCGCTCCATTTTTGACGCGGGTCAAAAACTCTTTGGATAACGCCCCGGACGAAATAAGGGGTCGGGGCAAAAACAAGCGCAACATGAAAAACGTCGAATTGTTGAGCTTTGGCCAAGTCATTAGAAAACTGCTTACCCTCTTTAGGCTAAACGCCGCACGACATTACGGGAGGGATCTATTGGAGGAAAATCCCATCCGCGATCCGGATAACCTTGACCAATTGTTGGATCCTGAAACTTGGGCGGAATTGGCGAAAATTTTAGGTCGCGGCCAGAAAACCAAAAATCTGGGCAAAAACTATGGTTGGGAACAAATCGATAAGGCCATTAATGACTTTTTATGGAAACACTCAAAGAATGGACTCGTAAGTTTCGAAGAAATTATGGGCAAAGAAAACTTTGAGCCAATGAAGCCGATATTGGGCCCCGATAAAAACGCCAAACCCAAAAACGCCCAAGGCAATAAACCCGGAAAAAGCGCTAAACGGAAAGCCAAAGCCTCGCCAGAAGCCAAAAAAGCTCCCTTGATTGGGCGGCCCCGTGGGGGGCGGGGCCAAAAGCCCGCAAAAAGTTCTCCCGACCAAGCCAAAGCCTTGCCCGAAGCCATAAAAGCTCCCTTGATTGGGCGGCCCGAAGAAAACCAAGAAAAGGACGGTTCCAAACGGGCCGGGGGTAACCCCAAGGGTACCAAGTCCAGGCGAGCTTCTAAGGTGGAACGCCATGATTGAAACCTTGTCACTTTTCGATAGCCTCCCTCCGGACGATCAAGGGGCCAAACTCTTAAACGCCCTTTTTGGTCCGGGCTGGGAGAGTTTGGTCGGGGGCGGCCAATCGGGCGGGGCGGCCGTGACCTTGGCCCAGAGCCTGTTTTCGACCTTCAACTGGGTGGCCTTGGCCGGGGTTTCGTTACTTTTTGTCATCGTCATGATCCAGGGCGTGGCCGGGACGGCTTGCGAGGGGGTGCCTTTGGGTAGGCGTTACTCAAGCTTGTGGATGCCCCTTCGGTTCGCCGGGGCCCTGGGCTTTTTGGCCCCGGTGGTCAAGGGCTTGTCGATCTTCCAGGCCTTGATGCTCATCTTTATCGGCGGGAGCGTTAATTTGGCCAACCATCTGTGGAGCCAGGGCCTGGATCAGTTCGTCAAAAACGGAGGCGAGATGGCCATGGCCGCCCCGGACGATCTGGTGGAGGATTCCGAGGAATTGGGCCGGGGACTTTTAAGGGCCCTAACCGTCCAGGAATACTTTAGGCAAAGGCTCGATTTGGGCGTGGTCGGTCCATTGGTGACCGAAACCCACTGGCCGCCCCACGGCGATATTGACGGGGTTTTGGTCTTAACCCCCTCGGTTCCCGAGAGTTCCGGCCTGGGACCGGGGGATTTGGGCCGCCTGAGGATTCCCTGTCCCGACCCGGCCGGGGATCTCTGCCGGGCGCGCCTATCGGCCGTAAGGACCCTGGTTGACGATTTAAGGGCGGTATCCGAGGTCTTGGCCGATCCCCAAAAAGAAATAACCAAAAGCGATTCGGGGGTTTTGGCCAAAAGCGTTCTCCGTTACCGGGACGCCGTAAGGCCCTATCTGGACACGGTTAAGGACGAGGACGCCGAGGAACTTGCCGCCGACGTAAGCCAATTTGCCCGCGTGGCCTCGGAAAACGGCTGGGCCACCGCCGGGGCCTACTACTGGACCATAGCCAGGCTCTCGGACAGATCGGCTAGGCTTCTTTACTCAACCGTCACCTTTTCCGGTGGCGAACCGCCCGTGGACGGCGAGGCCTTGGACGATTTCGAGATCGTCTACGAAAGGCTGGGCCGCTATCTGGCCGGGGCCTATAGGCCGGAAAGAACCGTTTCGGCCGAAACGCCCCCGGCCGAGTTTCCGTCCATGGATTACTTTCGGGACAAGATTTCCGGGGCCCTGGGCCGTTACGCCTTATCGGGCCTAATCGACAAACTCTCCCGGGGCGATCCCGTTCCGGTCTTGGCCGGTTTGGGAAGGTTTTTGGTCTCGGCCGCGGAAACGGTCATCGCCCTTAGGGTCACTTCCTACACCCTGGCCCAGGCCACCGGATCTTCTTCTTCCAGCATCCTGGGGCAAATAGGCTCGGTTTTGACCGGGACCATTTCCAGTTTTGTCATAGGCGGCGCGGCCGGGGCCGTGGAGGCTTTGGGGCCTTATTTACTTATTTTGAGTTTGCTTCTAATCAGTTACGGATTTACCTTGGCCTATTTTCTTCCGGCCCTGCCTTTCATTCTCTGGCTTGGCGGTTTACTGGCTTGGCTAGTCGCCGTCCTGGAAGCCCTGGCCGCGGCGCCCCTATGGGTCGCCGCCCACGCCCTCCCCGAGGGTGAGGGCTTGGCCGGGCAAGCCGGGCGCCAAGGTTATTTTCTATTTTTGGGCGTTCTCCTAAGGCCCCCCATGATGGTCCTGGGCTTCCTTTTGGCCATGGCCTTACTAAACGGCATTGGCCGGGTGGTCGGGAACATCTTTTCGGTCTTTGGTTTCGATCGTCTGGGCGAAAGTTTTTTGGGCATTTCGGGCTTTCTGGCCTTCGCCGTAATCCTGGGCCTTTGCGCCATCACGGCCACCTGGAAACTTTTTGGCCTGGCCGCCCACCTGCCGGAACGGGTCATGACCTGGATTGGCGGCCACGGTGGTTCCTACGGCGAGATCGAAGACGCCAGGCGTAGCCAAGGCGGTTACCAAGCCGCCGGAAGTTTGGGTACCAGAATCCTGGAACCCATCGCCCTCAAAAAAGACGGTGGCGGCAAAATGGGTGGCCAGCCATAAAGGGCCAAAAGGAACCCCGGTTCCCCCTTGCCCTTAACCAAAAACCCATAACCCCTTAACTAAGGAAATAAACATGTCCTCTAAACGCAAGAAAAAACGCAACCGGGGCCAACGCCAGGCCATTTCGAAGGGCCAACGCCTGGTCCCAATGAATGGAAAACCCCATAACCAAGCCCGAGGCCAGCCGCCGGCCGCGGGGCCAAGCCAAGTCCGAATCCAGCTCCCGGCCCAAAGCCAGGACCAAGATCAGGCCCAAAGCCAGGCCCAGGCCCTAAGCCAAGTCCAGGACCAAGACCAGGCCCAGGACCAAAGCCAGTCCCAAGACCAAATCCAAGTCTCGGACCAAGACCAAGACCAGGATCAGGCCCAAGATCAGGCCCAGGACCAAAGCCAAAGCCAGGATCCGGACCAAGACCAATCGCCGGAGCCGCCTCCGGAAAGAGACTCGTTTAACCGCTTGGCCAACAAGAAAGGGCCCCGCCCCAAAAGGCCAAAGCCCGGCGATAAGGCCAAGGCCCCGAAGGGGCAATTGATTAGGGCCCCGGTCAAGATTATCAAAAGCCGCTTGGCCATGTCCAAAAGCGCCAGCCTAAAGGATCCGCCCAAAGACTTTACGGAACTTTTGGAGCTGTGGGAAATGCCCACTCCCGAAGTCCCCAAAGACTTGGATTTAAAGGTTGATTCCGAGTTTGGGCAAAACGTTTCCGAGGCCATGACCAAGGAAGAAATCCAAGACCATTTGGATTATAAGCCCCGCTTAAGCCAAAAGGCCGACGGGGTTATCCCCGAGGACGTCCCTAAGCTCGACGGGAGGGAAGGCGAAGCCCCGAAAGGCTTGGAAACAAAAGCCGAGGCCAAGCCCAAGCCCAAAGCCAAGGCCAAAGCCGAGGCCGAGGCCAAGGCCAAGCCCGAGGCCAAAACCGAGGACCGGCTAAGCGAAAACGCCTTAAGGGTCATGGCCATGGTGGCCGGCGAGGTTCGTTTTAGGGCCGTTATCTTTGTCCTGGTGGGTTTGCTTTCCTCGGCGGCCATGGCTTACGGGGGCTACCTCTTACCCATCGTTCCGGTTTTGGCCGTAACCCTGGTTGGTTTTACCACTTCCCTATGGCGCCTTTGGCTATTAAAAAACCATAGATATTTACCGTTTTTCACTTGGCTACTCTCTGGCCCCAAACAAAAACCGGGCCGCGAGGAGCTTACCCAACCTGACATTGGGCAATCTTTTGCCCCCAGACCAGACGACAAAGGAGATAGTAAATGACGAGATCCAGAAGCAAAAAACAGAAAGCCTACACCCCCAGGGCCCCAAAAGCCCCAAAGACCAAAGTCATGGTTCCTTACAAACCCGGCTTAACCCTAACCCAAAATCCGGCCGCCCCGGCGACAAACGGCGCCCCTGACAATGTTTTCCCCGACGCCGTGGGCCATTACGACCCCGAACTGGGGTTAAACGTCGAAGGCTACGTTAGCAAGGTTTTTCCCGATCTCTCAGAAAAAGAGGAGGAAGAGGCCATCGCCAAATTCATAGCCCAGTGTGAGGCGGCTGATGAGGATGAAGACGACGACGAGGATTACTCCTTTGATTGGGAGGAAACCGGCGACGAGGACGAGGACGAGGCCGACGAGGATGAGGACCTTGACCATTACGTCCAAGACGACGATGACGACTCAGACGAGTCTCAAGACGACGCCGCCGATGACGGGGAAGATGAAGAAGACGAAGAAGAAGATGAGGACTCCGACGCGGATGAGGATGACGAAGAAGACTCTGACGCGGCTACCGACGTAGACGAGGATGAGGAAGACGAGGAAGACGAGGAAGACGAGTACGACGAAGATGGGGACTCCGACGAGGAAACCGACGAAGACGAGGATGAGGAAGACGAGGAAGACGAAGAAGAGGACGAAGACGAAGACGAAGAGGCGGAATCGAAAATCGAAAGCGTGATCAAGAAGATAGAGGACTTGGCTTTCTCCGGTTTGGGTATGGATAAAGACCTAATAATGTACCCGGACGAAAAGTTCAAAGACGAAAATCCCCAAGAGCAATACCGCGTCTTGCCGCGGGAAAGGGGGCGCAGAACCAGAAGAAGTAGGTAATCTCCGGAGATTCCCGGGCGGCGGCTTAACGCCGCCCGGGAAAAATAAAGTCAAAGCGTCCGACGCTTAGGTGACGGGCACCGATTAAGCGCTAGGAGTTGGTCATGGAAAAATTGGATCTCAATGTTTTTAACCCAAAAGGTGACCCCAAAGCCAAGGTTGGCCAAGGGCGCCAAAAAAAGTCTGGGGGAGAATCGAAAAACCCTCCCCAAGCCCAGGAATCGAAGAAATGGGCCGCCTATATTTTCTTGGCCATGGTCTTTTTTGGATTAATGGCCGGTTGCAAGCTGGCGGCAAACTCGGCCCGCCCGGAGGACCCGGCTTTGACGGCTTTGGGCCAAGCCTCGATAAAGATCATGGACGAGAGGATGAGAAGTCCTTTCATAGCCTTGTCACCCACGGGCGAGGCCGGATCAAAACTGGGCCAGGCCTTTGTCTTGGACGGGGTATTTGAAGGGCCGGTCTCGGACGCCCTCATGGGTCTTTCCAAGGCCTTAAATTACGGCCTCTGGGTCAAAAACGCCCGGGCCGGGCGGTTATTCGTAACCGTTGGCCCTTCCCGGGGCGGCCAAACCATCCTCTGGCTAATTAACGACTTAAACAAACAGCTTAAAGACGACCGCGCCGTCATCGGAATCGACTCGGTCAATAAGCGCTTGGTTCTCTCGGCCACGGAGGTGGATCGATGACTAAGCCAAACGCCCTTAACCCCAAGGCCAAAACCTTAAGCTTAATTAACCGCCTTTCAAAAAAGCCTTTACTGGCCTGGGGCTTTTTATCCCCGGCCTTGGTTTGTTCCCTTTGTTTTTGCTTATTTTTCCAAGGCCTCGCCTTGGCCCAAGACGATATCGAGCCTTTTTCGGCCAACCAATCCCAAAGCGCGAGTAAACCGACCATAACCAGGGCCGCCTCGGCCAAACAAAACCGGAACGCCAAGCCAAGCGACAACGCCGAAAACGACTCGCCTTTGGCGCCATCGACAAATAACTCCCAGGGCCAGGCTCCGGGCCACCCCCAGGACAGCGGGAAAGCCCCCAAAGAACTAACCACCCTAAGGGAAGGAGAGAGCGGCGGGGCCAAAACAGTCGAGGAAACCGGTCGCCTAAGGGAGAGGGCCTTACGGGAAGTGGCCTTAAGTTCGGCCATTTTGGCCGGGGCCAGGTGGCGTTACGAGCGGATACTAAGCGAAATAGTCGCCCCCAGGGAAAAACTCCTAGACGAGCTTTTTGATTTCAAGGCCCTGGTCTCGGATAACGGAAAGCTTTATTTGATACCCCCGGTGGCGACCTGGGCCGGGGAGGCCATACGCTTGGCCGATTCCCGGACGGCCCTGGGCCAAGACAAAAGTTACAGCCTAATCTCAAAAGCCCGGCTGGCCGGGGTGGCCCCGGACTGGCGGCATTACCTAATGACCGCGCCGCAAGGACCGCCCGAGATCCACAAGGCCCTAAGGCCCAAAGGCGGAGCGGAACTTAAAAAATGGAAAAAGGAAGTCGACCGGGGCTGGAAAATCGGCCTGGAGCAAGCCGACCGCGTCTTCGCCTCAAACGTGGCCGAGCTTTCAAGGGACTACGTGGGCATGATGATTTTTAAGCGCCTGGTCTTTGAAGACTACGCCCGCCAAGCCGGCACCCATGAAACCATAACCGATCTTGAGGTCAAAGAGAGGGAGATAATTTTTAAAAAAACCCTCTACCAACTGGTGGGCCAAGACGGTTTCGTCAAACCCAAAAAGGCCCCCTAATCCCAATAACCCCGGCGGCCCTAGCCGCCAAGCTCACGACCTGGCCAATAAAGCCCAAAGCGCGACAACCCCATAAAAAACCAGATAGGTTCTAAACCCATATTAAAACCCCTTAACCCATAAAGAAAGGAAGCCAAATGTTAACGGACGCTAAAAATACCCCCCTGAAAGAAAACGCGGCGCCAAGGAAATCGGACGAATTTTGTTTTCGCGAACATGTTTCCCCGGAAAGTTTTTCGCGCGGCGATTGGCCCCCAAACCATAACCACCCGGGCCATAAAGCCCCCCGGGAAAGGGCCGTTTTCTTAAACGCCCTAAATAATCGCCCAAAACGGCTGGCCCCGCCCTTGGCTAACCTCTACGGGGATCCGCCCTCGATAATCGCGAGCGATATCTTTTCGCCCAAAGCCAAGCCCCCTACCTTAAACCGACAATGGATCCTCTTGGACCATCTATTGTAGGGATTTTTGCCCAGGGCCACAAACCGCAATCCTGGTCGCCCGGCGCTCCGGTTAAGCCCACGGGCTAGGCCGATGGCCCAAGCGGGCGGGCTAGGCCCGCTAAATGGGCCGGTTTCCCAAAACCCGTAAGGCCGGCCAAGCAAAAGAAAACAACCAATCTTTGGGTTAAAAAACCCAGGCGGTTTTAAGGCCAAACAAAAACCGCCAAAAGCCTAGAAAGGAGAATCAATGCGTACCGAGATGGACAAGGAAACGTCGGCCTTGAAGTTAAACCCCA
>JAITLH010000276.1 GCA_031277995.1 Deltaproteobacteria bacterium | reverse complement strand
ATATAATATTTCCACCTAATAAATTAAAAGATTCAAGTGAGTCTTTAGTTATAGGAACTTTAATTTCTCCTCATGACTATAAAAGTTTAAATATTAAGATCATAAAAGCCGTAGCCAATATTGGTGGAACTTTTTATGATTTAACCAATAATGTGCGTCTAATAGAACCATTAAAATTAGAAATGGCTATGCCTTCAGAGCAAACCAAGACTTGTCCTAATAAAATATTAGATTATAATGTCGTTGAAGGTATATTTAAAGGTTTAGATTGTGTAGATTTTTGCATGATAGCAATTGAAGTTAATGGAAATAGCGAATTTTTTCATTTTTATGAACGAAATATAGGATATTTCTTTGAAGACGAAAAAAATATTGGGAAAAAAATAAAATTTGTCGTTGAAACAAGACAAGCTTTTATGTATGAAACCGAAATCGAATTTGGTGAATGCGTTGAAATTACCAAGATTACTAATTTTGCCGTTCTCTCGAAATAGCAAATTCTAGTTAAAAATGCCTTTTATGGTAGAAATATAGTATTGTTTTGAAATTTTCGTTTAAAGGGTATTACGATAGTTGCCAAAATTCTTCGCCGGGAGGGGCCTTGGGGCCGGGCTGAAGGTTTGGGGAGATTTTTTGCCTCCCGGCCGGGGCTTGGCCAAGCTTGGCCAAGGCTTTTTCTAAAGGGCCTGGATTGCCTGGGAGTTTGCCAAGGGGTAAGCCTAATTGGGGCTAAGAGAACGTTTGGTCACGCTAGAGCGTTTAATCATCTTTATGGAGCTTTAAAATGAAAAAGATAAACTCTTTTTTTGCCTTTTGTCTTCTGATGGTCTTTTTATTTGCGTGTAAAGTTGATTTGGCCTTCTCGCAACCTCCCTACGATGGCGATATTTATATCATCCTTAATCACGCGCGTTCCTCTTACCTTGAAGATGGTATTTATAATCAATATTTTTTGGCCGATATAAACTATCCAGAGGAACAACCAAACGTGAGATTTGAAGATTTCATAGTTACGACTACCGTTGGAGATATAATATTTCCTCCCAACAAATTAAAAGATCCAAACGAAACCATGGTTTTAGGAACTCTACAATCCCCTATGACCATTGAAAGATTTAATATCATAAAAGCGGTGGCCAAAATTGGGGGTGCCTTTTATGACGTTACCAAAAAAATTATAGCTACGGAGCCATCAACATTCGAAATTACCGTGCTTTCGGAGGAAAACAGGACTTGCCCACCTAAAGTTTTGGATTTTATTGTCGCTGAAGGAACTTTTGATAGCCTTGAGTGTCCCGACTTTTGTCATACTATGATAGAAGTTAACGGACAGCTAGAAGATTTTTTTCATAGCCAAAATTTAGCATATTTCTTCGAAAATGATGATAATTTAGGCAAAAAAATAAAATTTAACGCTGTAAAAAATCAAATCGTTATGTATGAAGATGAATCAGCCGATCCGAATTTTTGCCGGGATGTTTATACGATTACTCATTTAATCGTTCTTCCAAGATAACTTAGCTTGATAACTTAGCCTGATAACTTACATTGATTAACCTGATAATAACGTAAGTAGGGTATCCCCCTGGCGACGGGTCTTTTTGAAGAATAAAACCATCCTTTTTTTATTACTTTCAAGGCCAAGTTAAAAAAAATCCAGGGTTTTTTGATGCTAAAAAAATTAACTTGGCCTGGATTGGTGGCAGTTTAGCCATTATTTAACTTAAAAACCAAAAAACTCATTGGCCCTAAGGCCCTTTCCGTAATCGGCCAAAATCGCCCCTGGCGGGCCTGGCTGACCGAGGGGGGAGCGTGGGGTGGGAGCAAGGGATCCAAGCGCTAGAAGGGCCCTTGGCGGGCCTTTATTGGGAAAGTTTCGAGGGTGCCAAAGCGGCCGATAAGCAAACTCGCGATGGGGGCGCCGTTGGTGGCTTTAGAAGCCTTCAAGGCTTGGCGTGGCCATAAAAAAAAAGCCCTTGGAGACGGCTCCAAGGGCTTTGGGCGATTTTTGGTCGCGCCTGATATTTCAAACTTGGTTATTTAAGCTAAGAGCGGGTGTTTGGCGTAAAGGGGTACTTCGCGAAAAAGGCGTTCGTTTTTCGATCCAAGTTAGGCGTAGGTTAGGTATTGGGAAGTGGATTACTTAAGTAAATTTGGTAAGTTATTGTATTTATTGGCGCGCCCGGCAGGATTCGAACCTGCGACCTACGGATTCGTAGTCCGGCGCTCTATCCAGCTGAGCTACGAGCGCGAATTTTTTTCTATGGCCTGTCCAAGGGAAGTTCCTAAGGATAGGCACGCAATTGGATTTTATAGCATATTGGCGTTAGCGTGTCAAGGCGTTTTTTTGGGTTATTCGCCAAAGGCTGGGCCTTTGGGAGGGCGGAGAGGTTATGGGAAACGGGAAGAAAAAAGAGCGGCCCCTGGCAAGTTTAGGGCAAAAGCGTTTGGTTTTGGAGACGCCCTTGGGGCCCATGGAAGCCCGGGCCGAGGCCGGGGCCTTGGTTTATTTGGGTTTTGGCGCGACCGAGCCTTTGGGGACGGAGGAAAATGGGGAGGACTTGGGAGGGCTTGAGCCGTTTAAAAGCTTAAAGGCTTGGCTGGGCGCCTATTTCGATGGGGTTGAACCGGTCTCTAAAGTTCCAATCTCCTTACGGGGCACGGCTTTCCAAAAAACGGTTTGGGGGGAGTTACTAAAGGTGCCTTTTGGCGTGGCCACTACCTATGGGGATTTGGGCCGGGCGGTTTTTGGGGCCCTGGGGCGGAAAAATCAATCGGCCCGGGCCATTGGCCAGGCGGTTGGACGAAACCCCTTGGCCATCATGGTGCCCTGTCACCGGGTTTTGGCCGCCTCAGGCCAGCTGGGCGGCTACTCAGCGGGCTTGGAAAACAAAAAAGCCCTTTTGGAGATTGAGGGATTGGGTTATCGGCCGTAGGGGGCGCTGGGCCCTGGGCGACTGGGCAGTGTGAATCCCCCGCGCGCCCCCAATATCTTGGGGGCCAGCGGGGTATTTTTTTTGGGGGGCTAAAAAGGAAAGTCGTCGGTTAGGGTCAAATCTTGGGTCTCGATGACCTTGGGGGTTTTGGCGGTTTGTTGGAAGGTGAGGCCTTCGACGACGATGGCGGCGACGGGGCGAACCGGGCAGGCCTTTTGGCAAGCCCCGCAACCTATGCAGTAATCGGTATCCATGGTGGGTTCGTCCTGGCCGGAGGGGCCGGGGGCCATGCGCACGGATCCGGTGGGGCAAAGCTCGGCGCAGGCGCCGCAGCTGGTGCGGTTTTTAACGACGACGCATTCGTTTCGGTTTAGTTTGGCCAACCCCAGGCGGGTTAGCCTTTTGGCCTCAACGGAGAGGGGAAGGAGGGCCCCGGTGGGGCAGACCTCGCCGCAAACGACGCAATCGTATTGGCAAAAGCCTTGGTAGGGTTCGATAAGGGGCTTGGCCATAAGGACGGGGAGGGCCGAGTGGCTGGGCTGGATGGCCCCATTGGGGCAGGCGCTAACGCAGGTATGGCAAAGGGTGCAGTGGGCGTTTAGGTGGGCCAGGGAAAGGGCCCCCGGGGGCAAGATGGGCTGAAAGTTTGGCCGGCCAA
The DNA here is from genome assembly GCA_031277995.1 of Deltaproteobacteria bacterium. Lineage (GTDB taxonomy): Bacteria > Desulfobacterota > Desulfarculia > Adiutricales > Adiutricaceae > JAIRNQ01. The sequence goes on along the minus strand of JAITLH010000276.1, from coordinate 2,421 downwards.
AGGTTTTGGCCCTTAGTTCGTCGGAGGTCAAGTAAGCCCCGGCGGCCAGGGTACCGGTGGCGGCGAGTTTTAAAAACCTCCGGCGGCCGGCTTGGGGGCTCTCGATTAGGCCGTAATTAAGGGAGCCATTGGGGCAGATAGCCGCGCATTCCAGGCAAAGAAGGCACCGGGAGTTTTCCAGGGTTTTTTCGGACGCGTTCACGCAAGAGGTGGGGCAGACCTTTTGGCAGGCCCCGCACTTAAGGCAAGTATTTTGGTCAAGCTTAAAGCCAAAAACGCTGGGGCCGGACAGGAGTTTTAGGACCAGTCCCGGGGGGCAAAGGAGGTCGCAAAAGGCCCGGCCCTTCAAAACGGCCAGAATCACGATAATCAGTAAGAGCGCGTGCCCGGAGACAAAGAGGCTGTAGGGCTCAAAGTAACCAAAGGGGAAGGGGAAGCCAACCCAAAAGGCGATAAGTAAGAGGGCCGGGACGATAAGGCGATAAAAACGATTCGGGGCGAAATTAAAGGGCCGTTTTTTTATTTTCGAGCGTATGAAAAGGCTCAAATCCATAAACGCCCCCAAGGGGCAAATAAAGCCGCAAAAAAAGCGCCCGAAGATTACGGTCAAGACGGCCAGGGTTAAAAAGGTTACCGCCGCGGTCGCCGTGCCGTGGGAGAAAAAGCCGGCCAGGGTTTGGCCAAATTGAATTTTAGGGAGATATTGGACGATTTTATGAAAAGTATCGAGTTTATGAAAGGCCGTAAGGAGAAGGATTAAAAGACCCCAGGCGATAAAACGCCTTAAAAACAGATACTTTCGCGTTCGATTTTTTGGTTTCATTGGGCCTTGCCATTCAAACTATGACTAACAACCATGAAAATTGTTGTTTGTAATATAGGGATCGTGATTTGGATGGTTTCGTAACGGCCCAAAATCCACCCCAACCCGGCCGGATTTTGGGCGGGCCAAGGGCGGCGGGCTTGGTTTTGGTTAGACTTGGGCCCGGAGGTTAACGGTTTGATGGAAGGCTCTGGCGATCTCAAAGGCCGGAGGGGGGCCAGCCCCTTAGATCGCGAGGGCCGGTCAAACGGTCAAACGCTGGACTTTTAGGAGGTTTAGGTCGTTTTGGCCAAGGCCAATCGAAGCCGCCTGGGCGATATAGCCAGGTTCCCTAATGCCCGATTCCGCCAAGAGCCGATAGGAAGCGGCGTCCACGGCCACGGGATCGGTTGAGGCCAAAAGCATGTTGGCCGCGAGGTACTGGGAATCGCCGTAACCCCTGGGCCCGCCGTTTAACATGACCCTCTGGGCTTCGACGATGTTTAGGGTTGGTTTTTTATAGAGCATAAGTTCCGGGATGCACTTATCCAGTCCGCCCCAGTGAAGATCCGAGCGATCCCAGATGGCGCCCATCATGTTTTTTAAGGCCGCGGTCATCTTGGCCCCGCCGTGGTGTTTGAGGACCGGGACGTTTATGATAACGTCGGCTTCCAGGTAAAGCTCGTGGTAAGAAGTTTCCCCCAGTTTGGTGTCCCCGGGGATGGTGACTTTCTGGAAGTATCTTTCGCTATTGGCCGGCGCGACCACGGCCCCGGCTCTGGTCGCGGCTTCCTCCAGACCCGAGGTTGAGTAAGCGCTCTTCCAATTGTCGCAGGTATTGTCAAAAACGCTTATTTTGCCGGCTCCCAGATCCTTGCAGGTTTTGACGATTTGGGCCATCAGCTCCGGACTGGTATTGGCCGCCCTTCTTGGTTCCACGGCCCAGCCCATGTTGGGCTTTATTAAAACCTTTTGGCCCTTGGAGACAAAGCGTCCCAGGCCGCCCATGGCTTCCATGGCCCGGTCAAACATGACGGCCACGTTTTGGCCCCTGACGGCCACCAAGTCCGGGTAATCCTGGGCCAGGGCCGAAGTCAGCCCGGGGCCTCGCCCCACGGCGTTACCCAGACCCAGTATGGCGGCCGTGCCCACCAGGGTTTTGATAAAAGATCTTCTGTCCATAATCACTCCAATCGCGGGGCCTTCTTGGCGCCCGTAATCAAAAAGCCTTACAAGACTTAAAGAAGTTTGGTTGGATCTAGCCAAAATGGCTAGGCGAGGGGATAACTTGGGCGCCGGCATTTTGGCCAGAATGCCGGCGACAAGAAAAAGCAGCCGGCCGGGCGACAAAACGCTAAGCGTTTGGCGAAAAAAGTTTGGCGGGGCCGCCTTGGTGGGATGGTTTGGCGGCGATCGAAAAAAGAAAAACTAGAAGTGGGTTTGTTTGGGCCTAAAATGGGGGCGCTGGGGTTTTTTTAATGGCTTCATGTTTTTCTTTCCGGCGTCTCTGGATTATATCATGGACTAGGGTTCATAGTCACGGTTAATCGCGATAATTACAAATTTTTAATCTCGTATAGTCGCCTCAAGGTCAGGTCCGCTCCCCTTTAATTTTAACT
>JAITLH010000272.1 GCA_031277995.1 Deltaproteobacteria bacterium | reverse complement strand
GAAATTCCAATAATTTCTACAATCATTTGCCAAAAAACTCAATTTTAAAGCCTTTAAAGTTGATTGTTTAGTTTTATAAAATAAAAACCCTAATCTTCTCTCTCTTTACTTAATAAATCAATAACAATCTAACCGCGATAAACCCCACCCCCAGGGAAACTTACCCCTTAACCTTCCCGATTAATTGGCCAATTTTTTCGTCCCCGCCCAATTTACCTGTTTTCCGATTCCGCGGGTTTTCCGATTCCTCAATTTTTTCGATTCCGCGGTTTTTCTGTTTTCCGGGGTTTTCCGATTCCGGGGTTTTTCCGATTCCGCAAGTTTTCCAGTTCCGCGGGTTTTTCGTTTTCCGGGGTTTTTCCGTGGCCTTTAATAATGTTTTTAGGCAAACAGCGTCGTTAAAAAAAACAAAAAAGCGATTAAGATTGGATAAAGCGCATAGGATATCATTGAATTGTGACCAAAACTTAATTTTTTATAAAGCCACAAGAGCAAAATAGAGAGTAAGATCCAGGTAACGGAAAAGCGAGTAGGGTGATTAGCTGGCGTAAATGCCTTTAAGATGGCTAAAGAAGTTAAAACGCTTAAAATTAACATCCAGAGCCATTGGATTACATAAATTATAAACTCCACGTGCAGGCTATGGTAAACTTCAAAGACGTCCGCTCCCAGTTTATAGCCCTTAAACACTCCCCAAAAGCGAACCGGCCAGGCCAGGGAGCAAAAAAACAGGGGGATTATTAAGGGAGCCCAAACCCAGCCGGTCAAGGCCACGACCAGGGCGGCCGTGAGGCAGCAAAGGGGCAGCCAAGCTTGCCAAAACAGTTGGTCGCCTTCGGCGGCCAAGCAAGAACCCAGGGCCTGGACCAAATCGATTTCCTTCGTGGGCGTGAGGTCCCCGGCGGCCTGCCGTTCTTCAAGCCTAAGCACGGCCCCGATAACCAACCCGCTGGCCACCGGGTTAGTATTGAAAAAATCTAGATTTCTTTGCCGGGCTTGTTTTAGCTCCTGGGGGCGCCCGGCGTAGGTAATTTTCAAGGCCTTATCTATTATCGTAAGTAGGCCAAGGCTCTGTTGATATCTGGGATTCCAGAGCGTTTCCAAAATAAAAATCTTGAAGGCCACCTCGGCCAAGTCGCGGCGGCGAAGTAACCTGGGCGGATCGAAAGATTCGGGTTTAAGGCTTTGGGCTTGCTCGTTTTTCTGATTTTCTTCCCGCTTATCGCTCCCGTCGCCCAGAGCGTCGCCTCTCCCGTTACCGCTCTTGTCGTTGCCTTCCATGAAAATACCAAACAAGGGCCCCCTCGTATCCAGGGCCTAGATTTGATTGGGCGCGTTTATTCTAAACCGGTGACCCGGTTGATCTTGGTCTATTCTACAATATTTACTTTGGCTTGTAAACCACTGGTAACTTTTTTTGACGGTAAATTAGTAAAAAAAAATGAAATTTACCAAGATTGCCTTTAAGATACCGTTGAATGTAAAAGAAGCTAACACATTATATAACGGTTATATAACGCGCAAAGGGAGGATAAACTCCCCAAAATAGCCCCAAATTTCCCCCCCCGTCCGTTTCCCTAAATTTTACCCCGGCCCTTTTCCATATTCTTTATAAATATCCGCCTCTTAACCCCACCCAACCAATGGTGGCCTTTCAGTTCCCCTTGGCTACCCAGATTATCGTTTCCGCTTTCTTTTAGGTCCATCTGATCCCGTTTATGACTAAACGATCCCGCTCCCAACCCCCATTGAAAAAAATAACCACTTGGCCAAAACTACCCGACATTTCTGCCAAAAATAATCCCCGGCCCAAAAATTTTCCCCCGTCATCAAAAAAAACTTTTCCAACCAAAACTTCCCGCCGATCCCGCCAAAGTTCATCGGCCTGGCCAAAACTTCCCACTCATTTTTCAAAAAAACCTTTTTAACTCCAAAAATTTTTGTTTAAGTAATAAAAAATTATTTTATCGTAAAATAAATTTATCTAGTCATTAAAAAAATAAATTTATCTCTATAATATGTTAGTAAGTTTTTATAAAAATTAATTTTAATTTATAATGATTTACTTAGTCTATAAAATACTTATTTTCAGGCCAAAACTTCCCGTCCCCTTCGTCAGCCAAAATCAATCCCCTCGCCAAAGGTTTCCAATGGCCTAAATGGAGTCGGCCAGGGTCTGACCCACCTCTCCAAGCATTTGGGCAAAAAACGCTTGGAAAGAAAGGCCAGCCCTGGCCTGGCTTACGAAAAAACATTCTCGATGTTTTTAGATATTGGCTAAATTGCCAAAATGGGAAAAGGCGGCTTATGGATATGTTCCCTAAGCCACGTCGGTGTTTTTTGGGGGCCAAAGGGCCGGGCGGGCAGGCCCTTTGGCCGCGGAGGATTTGGGCTCGATTAAGCGCCCTGGCCGTTTCCGCGGCCAGAGGCGGTTAGGGGCTCCTGGGGGCGTGGGCTTACCGGAAAAGATCCGGCGTAGGGCATGATCACGGTCACCTGACCGCCGCCCTCGGGAGAGTTTTCGATTTTGACTTCGCCGTGGTGGGCTTCTACGATGTTTCTGATGATGGACATGCCCATGCCCATGCCCTTGGCTTTGGTGGTGTAGTACGGCACGAAGGGGTTTTCGAGCTGGGTTTGGTCAAAACCGGGACCGTTGTCGGTGAAAACCACGGAAACGAGATTTTTCTCCAGGCGGTTAAGCTTGACGGTTAGATGGCCCGGCCTTTCGGGCGGGTTGGCTTCGGTGGCCTGGCGGGCGTTAAGGTAGATGTTGGTGATGGCCTGGGTCAAAAGATCCTTGTCGCCCCTGACGTTTAGGATTTTTTCCGGCAGATCCAAATCCATGGATAAGTTTTTAAATTTAGAATCATAGGCCATAAAGGAGTGGATGTCCTTTAAAAACTGGACCATGTCGAGATTTGAGAGTCTAAGATCGGAAACCCCTTGGTATTCCAGCGGCAAAGTTACCGTGACCAGGGCGCCGCCCCCGGCGTTATTGGCCAGTTTTATCGTGCCCCTAAAAGCCCCGATGACGTTATTCGCCTTGGCCAAGCCCAACCCGGAGCTTAAGGCGCTTGAAGAAAAATAAGGGACGAAGGGCGTCTCAAGCTGCTTTTGGCCAAAGCCCGGGCCGTTGTCGGAAAAGATGATGGAAGCCCGGTTGGTTCCGACCCGTCTTAAAACGATCTTTAAAAGACCCGGTTTATCCGGGGGATTGCCTTCCACGGCCTTGACGGCGTTATTGTACAAACTGGTTAAGGCCGCCGAAAGCTGGCTGGGGTCGGCTTGGACAAACAATCTCTCCTTTGGTAAGCTTAAATTCATTGAGATGGCGTTTGAATCAAGCTTTCGCGTAATTTCGTCATGGAGATCGGTTAAAAATTCCGAGAGTTCAAGCCGTTCCGAATTTATGGCCGGATTGGCGTAGGCCTGGAAGTCGGTGATGGTCCTGGCCATTCGCTCGACGCAGTTATTGATGACCGTCAAGGCGTCCTTTTCGTCGTCGTCCTTGGTTTTATGGATTAAGTGTTGGGTCAAACCCTTTATGGCCCCCAGGGGATTTCTGATTTCATGGGCCAAGCCCGAGGCCAGGCCGCCCAGCCTGGCCATGCGCTCCTGTTTGGCCAAGGCGTCCTTTAAGCGGTTAAATTCGCCAAGGTCGGAAATCAAGACCACCCGGCCCAGTTCCTTGCCGCCGTGCCCGGTAATGGGCCCGCAGGTTATGGCCAGTCTCAAGCTGGGCGAATCCTTAAAACTGATGTCCATTTCCCGGGCCGTCAATTCTTTTTCGTCCGGAAAGGCGTCGTGGGTCAGTTCCTTTAAGCTATGGCCCAAAAACTCTTCCTCGGTCAGGCCGGATAATTTTAGGGCCGCTTGGTTAGCCAAAACGACTTGCCCTTCAGGGTTATTGATAATAAGGCCCAGCGGCAACCTGGTCACGATCTCATTGGTTAAGGCGTAGGAACGCATGGATCTAAGAAGCCATGAAACCGCCATAATAATCGAGATGATGACCAAGAGCGTTAAAAAGCTGAAAATCATCGCGTTGATTCGAAGCTGCGAACGGGCCTTGTCAAATTCCAACATGCTATAGCCCACCCAAACGTAGACGGCGTTTTCGGGGTGGGAGAAATCAATGCCCTCGGGTGGCCAAGGCGGGGCCGCGGTTTGCTTTTCCGGGTGATGCTCGGGTTTCATTGGCGGTAAGAGGTTTAGAAGGGTGGGGCGGTAGACCACGAAAACCATTTGGCCGTTACTTAAGGGCAGGGTTTTGAATCTTGGTTCCCACTGGGGATGGAAGGTTTCGGGCGGCTCGGGAACGCCCAGGCTGGGAATGGTCAAAGCGGGTTGCCGCATGGCCAGCCCCCTAATTTCCCCAAGGTAATTACTGGTCGCGAGAAAAACCACGTCGGGATCCCGTTCCATGACCAGGATGCTACTTAAGCCGTCGGGGGCCTTGTCGTCTAACCATTCGCGTCCCATGGCCAGGCCCATGTATTTTATGTGGGATTCGCCTTTTATTAAAAAAAGTTGTTGCAGGTTTTTACTTTCTCGATCCAGATCGTTTATCTCAAAAAAGGCGGCCACGGCCAAACCAAACAGGGCCAGGGCCGTCAGGACCCGTAACCAGGTGGGAAACCTTGTGGGGCGGCTTAAATAGTCAATGCCTAAAGGCGCTTTGCTTACAAACATCTGGAACCTACTTGGTTAAGGCAAATCTCTCCATGGACGCGTTCCGTCGGCCACGATTTTTAACCCAACGTCGCCGCGCGTAGAAATTACACACCCATGGCGTAGTTTTGAACCACCTTCGCGAGCCCTTAAAAAAACAGTAAGGTTAAGACAAAAAGTGGTTTAAAACATAAAAAATAATTTTAAAGGTCAAAAGGACTGGAGTTAATCCAAAAAATAACTAAAAAGTCACGCGGTCTAAAAGAACCTAGGGGGCCAACGGGGCCCCTAGGCCGCCTTTGCCTTAACAATATGCAAAAAATATACCAAAACCAATAGATTCCCATAATTAGTGGGTTTTTAGGAAACCGGGCCCAGGTTTTTTTCACCCTCCCTAGCCCTTGGCCCCAATCTTGCTCTTTGGCTAACCGGGTTTCAATCCCTCCCAGGTTAAAAAATCCTAGGATCGATTTTGGCGGCTATTTAAACAAATAGCCGTGATTTTTTCCCTTGGTTTTACAAAACCCTTTAGGTTTTAACAAGGCCCCTTAAGTTTAACGATAATCCTTAGATTTTAACGAGCCCCTTTAGGTTTTAACAAGACGCCTTAGTTTTTTACGAGGCTTTTTAGCTTTAACGAGGATGGTATGGTGACGATAAAAACCATTTACCCAAAAAAATTCCCATCCACAATCATTTCATGTTCCCCGACGCTTTTTTAGCCAATATTTGAGTTAAAATAACCTAGTCGGTTAGTGTTTTTAGCGTAGTAATCCAGTGGTTTAGTTTTTATCGTGATTATTCCAGTGGTTTAGTTATCGAACGATTTCCCCAGACTTTTTTAAGGAGTCAGTTATGAAAAATTACAAGAAAATATACCTTGTTTTACTGTCCATGGCTTTTTTGGCCTTGGGCGGCCTAGCCATGGCCCAAGATAAAGCCCCCGCGACCCCGGCCCCGGATACCGGCGATCAGGGCCCGCCGCCCGAAGAGTATTTCGACGATAATTATTACGCCCCCTGGGGCGGCAACCACCCTGGCGGCCGTCACTGGCGCCGCGGATGGGGTGACGATCGAGATAACGGCCCCGGCTATGGGCGTCACGGTTCCCGGGGCGACTATGGCCATCGCGGCCGCGGTTACGACGGTCCCCGCTACGGAAAACGCCATCGCGGCGGCCCCGGTTTTGACGATAACTTCCAGCCCAACCCCCGCCCTAACCTAACCGAGGAACAATTGGCCGCTCTCGAAAAAATTCATACCGAACATTGGGCCAAAATTGAGCCAATAATGGATCAAATTAGGGACAATAAACTTCTTTATAGGGCGCTGTCCAATCAACAAAACGCCCCCGTGGACGAGATTAAAAAGACCATTAGCGAACTTAGCCGCTTAAGGAAGGAACTTAGAACCGAAATGACCGCCCTAAGCGACACCTTAAAAGAGCAAGGGTTACCCGACTACGGCCCCAGACACTTTGGCCCCGGTCACCCCGGCCCCGGCCACCCCGG
>JAITLH010000095.1 GCA_031277995.1 Deltaproteobacteria bacterium | reverse complement strand
AGACCGTGGAAGATCGCGAAAAGTTTTTGGCCCTGGGCGCCGACCCCGAATTGGTTTCGGTGGGCGGAAATCTAAAATTCGATCAGCCCGTGGTTAACGTCTCGCCCGAGGAAAAGCTGGCCATTTTGAAGGAAACCGGCTGGCCCGACGGTCGCTGGATCGTGGCCGGCAGTACCCACATGGGCGAAGAGACCTTGATTTTGGGCGTTTTTACCAACCTATTGTCCAAACACAAGGATCTTAGGCTGCTCATCGCCCCCAGGGATCGTCACAAGTTTGGCCTAAACTGGAGAATCATCCAAGAGCTTTTCCCCAACGACTCGGCCAGACGCGAAAAACCCAGTCCCAGCGATTCCGGGGCCAGGGTCTTTTTGCTGGATACCTTGGGCGAGCTTGAGCGCTATTATTCCTTGGCCGAGGTGGCTTTAATCGGGAAAAGCTGGTCGGGTTCCCATGACGGCGGCGGTCACAATCCCTTGGAGGCCGCGGCCCGGGCCAAGGTGGTCTTGTCCGGACCCCGGGTCAATAACTTTAAGTGGATGTACCGGGCCTTGGTTGAGGCCGGGGCGGCCAAAATCGTCGATAAGGCCGAACTCTCGGCCAGCCTCGATGAGCTTCTCTCCACCGAGGGCTTGCCCGAATCCATGGGCCTTAAGGGTAAACAATTCGTGGAAACCCACCGGGGCGCGGCCAAGGAAACCTTAAAATCGCTAAAACCCCCGATTGAAAACTATTCGTCCGAATAAACTCCCCCATGGCTTGAAGGGCCCGGCCCTTTAAGCCAAGCGGAGCTTGTCTTTCATGGCCCCCAACCTGCCCTAGCCTGGCTTGGCCCGATATGCGTTTTTCTTTTGTCCGTCCATCTCTGGCCTCCCCCAAAGCCTTCCTTAAGCCGGTTAGCTCGATTTGGGGTTGGCTGATGGATTTAAGGCGCAGGGGTTACGATTCGGGGCTTTTTGGCTCGGTCAAGGTGGAAAAACCGGTCCTATCGGTGGGCAATTTAACCTTGGGCGGCAATTGCAAAACCCCCATGTGCGTTTTTTTGGCCCAGGCCCTGACCCAAAAGGGTTTTAAGGTGGCCATTTTGTCACGAGGTTACGGGCGGGTCAGGCTCAAAGGTCATCCCGACCCCTTGGTGGTCTCCCAGGGACAGGGCCCCTTAATCTCGGTTAGAGCCAGCGGCGATGAGCCCTATCTCATGGCCTTAAAAACCAAGGCCATGGTCATATTGGCCAGAAAAAGGGCCTTGGCCGCCCAGGCGGCCATAAAAGCCGGGGCCGATCTTTTAATCCTCGATGACGGCTTTCAGCACCTGGCCTTAAAAAGAGATCTGGACATCTTGATGTTTCAGGTTAAGGATAAATTTACCGAGGATTTGGTCATTCCGGCCGGCTATTTGCGGGAAAATCCCAGGGCCCACCTAAAGGCCGATATCTTGGTTGGCATTGGCGAAAACTTAAATCAATATTTAATTAACCTGGCTGACCATAGGCCTTTGTTTTTGGCCAAAATGGTACCGACCTCGTTAACCGAGTTTGGTACCAATAAGCCCATCACCCTAAACGATATTTCCGGTAAACGGCTGGGGGCTTTTTGTGGTTTGGCTAGACCGGGCTCATTTTTTAAGAGCCTTTCAGAAATGAACCTTAAAGTAAAAGCTCATTTGTGTTTACCAGATCACGAGGCCTACTCCGAAGAGACGCTAAAAAACCTTGTAAAATTTAAAGACCTTAATCAACTTGACCTTTTGGTGACCTCGGCCAAAGACGCCGTCAAACTGCCCCAGAGCGCCCCCCAACCCATAATCACCCTGGAATCGGATTTGCTTGTCGACCGTCCCGAGGAATTTTTGGCCAAAACTCTGAGCCTTTTACATTAAACCACCCGGTGATAAAATCCGCCCCAGGCAATTAAAATTACTAAGATTAATCATAATTTTTAATTTTGTTTCTAAAACACCTCGTTAATAGGACTAGAGTTTTTTAGTTTACTTAAAAATAAACTTTTTAGATTAGACGATGAATAAAGATTTTAAACCACATAACCATAAGTCGCCTACACAACTAATTAGGAATAACATGTCTAGAATTGAGGGCGACAAGTCTTTAAAAAATACGGACCTGGATGAGCGCGGCCCAATCGTGATTAGGGGCCTTAACTGGATCGGCGACGCCGTCATGAGTTTTCCGGCCATTTTGGCCATAAAAGAACACCATCCCACCAGAAAATTAATTTGCGTGGCCCGGGCCGGCCCGGCCGCTCTCTATCAGAGTTTGGAGGTTTTTTCCGAGGTCTGGGTTGAGGATCGATCTTTTTACGCTCGAATCAAACTGGCCAAAAAAATCCGCCAATTGGCCCCGGACGGCTTACTGGTTCTGCCCAACTCCTTTTCCACGGGCCTTTTGGCTAAAATTTCCGGGGCCCAGGAAATAATCGGCAGCGCCAAAAACCTTAGATCCATTTTTCTCACCACGGCCGTAAAATTTCTACCCCAGGAAGAAGCGGCCCACGAGTCTTTTAAGTTTTTACGCTTGGTCGAAGAAATGGACATACCGGCCCCCTACACCAGGCCCACCATCGTGCCGCCGGATCTTCCGGAAAAGCTAATCCTACCCGAGGGTTTTAGATTGGCCTTGGCCCCGGGGGCGGCCTTTGGCAGCGCCAAAAGGTGGCCGGCCGAAAACTTCGCCAAAGTGGCCAGAGACTTATTTGAAGAGCGTCAAGGCGCCGTCATTATCCTCGGCGGCCCCTCGGAAGTGGCCGCGGCTCAGGAAGTTGAGTTAAAACTTAAGGGCGGTCCCACGGTCTTAAACTTAGCCGGAAAGACCACCATCAAACAACTAATCGCCGTTTTGGCCCGTTGCCATTTGACCGTCTCCAACGACAGCGGACTGATGCACCTTTCCGGGGCCTTGGACGTTCCGGTGGTGGGGGTTTTTGGCCCGACCAATCCCATCAAAACGGCCCCCTTGGCCATGCGCCAAGCGGTTCTGAGGCACTCGAGCTCTTGCTCGCCCTGCCGCCACCGCGATTGCCCCATGGAGGAACAATCTTGCTTTTCAAGATTAAGCCCCAATGAAGTGGTTAACGCGGCCGACAAACTCCTGATACCAACCAAGCGAAGTCAAAAAACCATCATCTGGAGTCCCACCAAAGATATAATTTTGCCTAAAAAACCGAGCTTTGAGGTGAGCTTTTACGCCTCGGCCATTGAAATCATCAGGGCCGGCGGCACCCCCGACAAGGTCCCAGCCTGGGTGCGCCTCATTTGGGAGCCCACCCAAACAGTAAACGACTGGCGGATCATTGTTCGTGAAAACAAAATCAGCCCCCAATCCCTTTTTTGGATCGGCGATAACTCTAACTTTGTCGGCCTG
>JAITLH010000081.1 GCA_031277995.1 Deltaproteobacteria bacterium | reverse complement strand
AATAACTTAGTAGCACAATACAGTAAAATATAGTTATATTACATTCTGTTAATATAAAGAACCGTTAAAATTAAAAATTTTTTGCCCTCTTACTATTTTTTAAGGAGATCAATATAATTGTTTACGTATTATAAAATAAATTTTAATAGTAATTGTCTCAGCTATCCAAAATTTGACGTTTTTGCCCCGCTGGGTTACGGCATGGCGCTTGAAAAAAAATCGCATTAAATGATAAAATGATTAACCGGTGGGGTGTTGGCCCCGACCAGGAAGGGAGATTCGGATTATGCGCATTAAAGATAGCAGCGATTACACGTCGCACCAAGAGTGGTTCGTCGACGTCTTAAGCGGCTTGGACCTTGTTTTGAGCCATACCTCCGCGCTGGAATTACTCGGCTGGTTCGACGGTTACGTCAGGGAGACAAAAATCGACGCTTATGTCACCCAGCTTGGGCCATACGAAAACATCAATTATTTTTTAATCGACAATTTCGATTCCCTTGACATCGTGGAAATCGACGGATTGCGCTGCACTTCGCTAAACCAAACGGTCAACGACATGCTCAGAGACTTTGACATCATTGACGAGTCGTCCCTGGCCCAGGCGCTCTCCGATTACTACCATGACAACGGCCGCAGTTTTGACGGATTGATAATCGATCCGCGGTATGCCGACCGCTTCGAAGCCATGAAGGATTGGGCGGTGGAATTTTACACCCATGGATAGATTCACGGAAAGCGAAAAGCTAATGTACGAGGTCATGGGCGCGATCGTAAGCGTCGGAGTGCCTATCGTGTATAAGGGGGCAATGATTACGAAACTGATTCTCCAGGAGAATCACTTCGATGATTTCACGCGGGAAACAAGAGACATTGACCTAAATTGGGTAGACGCGAAACCGCCCTCGATGGAACGCTTAAAGGAGACGCTTAACCGCGCCCTCGCCGGGTTTGGTCTGACGGCCGTCATCAAACGCGAATACGGCGAAAATCAAGCGGGGGGTTTCAGAATCTTTGACGCCAATGGGCACAAGAAACTGATGATTGACGTTAATATGGGGCCGGTGGTCGACAGCCGGATATATCAATTCGGCAATGTCACCTTCCGGGGCGTCACGCCCAACAGCGTCATAAGCGATAAAATCAACGCGGTTTCCTCGGATAAAATATGCCGGCGGGCGAAAGACTTGGTTGATCTTTACGCGCTCGCCCATTGCGCGATAATTAAAAGGTCGGAGCTATGCGAGATATGGAAGAAGGAAAACCTCTCGATTGGTACATTCGAGGTATTTACTAAGCGCCGCGAGGATGTGGAACATGCCTTTGAAAAATTGAACCGGATAGACGCGAAACCGAGTTTCGAAGAAGCGTATGGGTATTTGACGGCTTTTTTAGCTCCCTTTATGGAGCCGACCCTCAAAGGGGAGGTTTGGGACAGCAAAAAGCGGGCGTGGGCGCTTGACGAAAGCCCCAATAATAATCGCGAAGAGAAAAAGCCACTTCTTGACGCCCCTGAAGCGGGGCAAAATCGTCCAAAATTTTTTTGAAAAATTGTCTAACCACAAATTTGACCTAATTTACAAGGTGTCTTGACCCATCTTTTTACGCCATTGTTTAGGAGACTTGATTTTTTTTGTTTTTTTATTAGGATATATATGAGAAAAAATGGATACATATCGAGTAAATAAATAAATTTACTGACAATTTTTTAACGTCTAGCCTATAACTGTATATATATATTTAATTATTAAAAAATATATCATTTAACATAATTATATACGCAGTTATATTAAAAAATAGTCTCTATATTAAATAAATTTAAGTAAAATAACATATAATCTTTATAGTATTTAAATTAGAAACTATTTTCCCATGTTTTTTTAACTCTTTTGCCCCGCAAAAAATAAGGCCCAGAGGTTGAAAATTTCAAATAATCGCGGTAAGATAAGACCGCGTGGCAATGTCGCTTTTCTTTTTATTGTTTTGTTACCCGCATCATGATATGCAATTTAAGCGATAATTGCCACGCGTTTAATGACCCCCGCCTTCGCCCGCCCTTTCTTTACCGTCCCGGTTCCCCCAATCTCCCTTGCTTCAAAATAATTCGTTTTAAGCACTAGATAAACCAAACATTCTTCTTTTACTCACCCAATTAATCTTTAAAATACGTTATTATTCAGGGCGCGCTCAGAATATTAAGCTTTAGCGTGGCCCCACCTGAGCCCGATAGGTAAGCGGTATCGAAATAGCTCAAACCCAGCGGCATAAAGACAACGGCAATAATCTTCAACGTATCCATTTAAACGTTTTCAACGCTGAAACGATCAGAGAGGTCTTTTAGGGGCAAACTCATAAGCCTAAAGTCCTATTGTGGTCTTTTAGGGGCAAACTCATACGCCCAAAGCCCTATTTTTGTTTCTAATATTTAGCGTTCTTCCCAACTTATTAATGCTATGCTCACTTTTTTGAACGACAATATTACTAAATACAAATGTCACTTTCAATATCAGGGTTATAGTCGTAGTGTTGGAGAACGTCACTTGGCTAGGTGGCTTTCCCAAAATCTGACAGCGTTTGCCACCCAGCCTTGGGCAGCCGTGCCGGTTCCAGCTCCGAAGCCATGTCCGAGGCCAGGGTATTTATGAAATTTTGTGTCAATACCCGCCGCTTTCATCGCGTTTACCCTCCGTTCCATGACGGCGTGATTGGCGATCCCATCCCGTTCCCCCACAATCGTGAAGGTTGGCGGGTCATTACGAGTCCAATCCGTATGTCCTGTGTAGGCAATGACAGCCGTGACGGGGGGCGGCAGATTTTTTCCTCCGTAAGCCCCTGTTCCGTAAGAAGCTAACCGGGCGGCCATACGCGCTCCGGCCGAACCACCCCAAAGCGAATAATTTCGCGAGCTGACGTTTAGGGCGGCCGCGTTTAATAAAATATAGGAGATCGCCGCCGCTAAATCCTCGCACGCGATACGCTCGCCGCCTATGCGGTACCGGATGACAAAAGCGTTATACCCATGATCCTTAATCTCACGCGCAATCGGAAAACCTTCGTGAAGAGAACCGACGTAAGAAAACCCCCCGCCCGGACTGATTATCGCAAAGGGAGCGCCCGGTTTTCCTCTGAAAAAGAAAAGCCCCGTGTTTTTTTTTGAGTCGTCGGCCTGTTTTTGTGTTGCCGTGTAAAAATCATAAAAGATTTCTTTGCCGCCGTTCGCTTCGTCAATCATAAAATTGAGCGCGGCAACTATATCGGCTGGGACGACATTTTGATGATAAGGCAAGAGTACCGCGGCGTTTGAAAGCCGCGTGTCATAATACGACGAATTGTCATCGCGGGTCAGCAATAACTCGCCGAAACCATCAAACGCCGGATGATTCACAATGTCGCGCACATAACTGTCTACCGTCAAATATGTTCCCACAGCCTGCCTCGTTTCCACCGCGTCTTTAGCGAAAACGCCCGTTGTCGCGATAAGGACAAGGAACGCCGAAACTGATAGCGATAATCTTTTGAGTTTCATAACCATAAAATCCCACCCTGCGGTCCTCTTTGCCGCTAAAAAAATGAAATTATTCAGGCGGGTGGGCTAAATCACCCACCTAACTTTAGATGAAACGATCCTTGTTGCCTAGAATTAGGCTGCTGTTTGAGTTGGCTAAGAGCTTTCGATTTCGTTTAAATTTACGAAATCTGGCAACCGCCCGCTTGAAAGTATCTTCAACGCTTCAAAGGTCTTGGGCAATCGAGGCGTCGGTTTGGCCATTAATGGACTTTAGGATGATTTTGGCCCTTTCAACGAGCCTGGCCTTAGCCGCGTTACCGGAGGCCCAGTCCCGTAAGGTTTCCAAGATCTCGGCGGTATACTCTGGGGTTTTCGCAACGCGCGGCAAGGCGAATCCTCCTCCCGGGCCAAGGTTAGGCCTTCTAACGTTTAATGGCCAAGGTAAGCGCGAGGAAAGCGCCAGGCTAGCTAAATTAGCTAGCTAAGTTAGCTAGCCAGGCGGGTGAGCCTCCCTTGGGCCTAACTCACCCTAAGTCGGCCAACGGGCAAAATAGCCCCGCGGCGGGGTTTCGCGGCCGGGTGGGTATAAAGAGTGGGGTCAAGGGTTTTGAAGAGCTCTGGGAGGCCATTAGACCCGTTTACGGGCCAAAAAAATGGGGACCTCTGGTCGAGGTGGAGGGCCCAAGGTAAGCGGGTTGGATTTTGGGCGGCCAATGGCCAAAAAAGCCCGGCCAATGGCCAAAAAAGCCCGGCCGATGGCCAAAGGAGCGCTCTTTTTTTTAACGGCGTCTAACCAACCCCACCCCGCTCGGGGCAGGGAGGTGGGTTAGACGCCGGTCGAGCCGATCTTGGAGTCGCTTGGGACCTCGCCCGAGGCGGCGGGGGTTTTGTTGGCGGGGAGCCATTTGGCGATGGCTTTGAAGAGCTCGTTGACGTCGATGGGTTTGTTGACGTGATCGTTCATGCCGGATTTGAGGCTAAGTTCCCGGTCGCCGCTCATGGCGTGGGCGGTCATGGCCACGATGGGGATGGTGGAATAGCCGTTCATGCCCCGGATGATTCGGGTGGCTTCCAGGCCGTCCATTTCGGGCATCTGGATGTCCATGAGAACCAGCTCGTAGGGTTCGCGCTGGATCATGTCGATGGCTTCCTTGCCGTTATTGGCCACCTTTACGGTAAAGCCGGCTTTTTTTAGGATGCTG
Source organism: Deltaproteobacteria bacterium (assembly GCA_031277995.1). Classification (GTDB taxonomy): domain Bacteria; phylum Desulfobacterota; class Desulfarculia; order Adiutricales; family Adiutricaceae; genus JAIRNQ01. The sequence continues at coordinate 16,526 of JAITLH010000081.1, read as the reverse complement.
GTGGCGACCAGTTGGTTTACTTCGTTATCCTCGACTAGGAGAATGAGGGAGCCTTTTAGATGGGCCACAAGTTCGCTGGCTTCCGAGCGGGAACGCTTTCTGGCCTTGGGGGCCTGCGGCACCTTATCGAGTAGGCCCGATAAGGTCCCGGTTAGGGAGTTTAGGGAGAGGGGTTTGGAAATAACCGCCTTAAACCCGGCTTCCTTGGCTTCGGTTTGGAGTTCATGGGGGCACAAACCGTTCACGGTCAGGATGCCCACGGCCTTGGGCATGGTTTTGCAAATGGTCTGCCAGGCCTCAAGCCCGGTAATTCCGGTCATCTGATAATCGATGACCACCAGATCGGGTAGCTTTTCGTTTTTGTCTTTGATGGAAGTGATCCTGGTCACGGCCGCTTCCCCGGAGACGGCCTTGGAGACCTTAAAGCCTAAGTTGGTTAGGTTTTTGGTCAGAATCTGTAAGGCCGAGGGGTTATCGTCCACGGCCAGGGCGTGGTAATCCTTATAGGGCGGGGCCTTGGTCTCGGGTACCCAGGGCCTGGTTAGGCCAAAGCGGACGGTAAAGGTAAAGGTGCTGCCTTTATTGGGCGTGCTTTCGCACCAAACTTGGCCCTGCATCATCTCGACCAAGCGCTTGGAGATGGTTAGGCCCAAACCGGTGCCGCCGTATTTGCGGGTGGTCGAGGTATCGGCCTGGGTAAAGGGCGTAAAAAGGTGGCTAATCTGCTCGGGGGTCATGCCGATGCCGCTATCCATGACCGTGAAACGCAAGGTGCAGGTCTGGGTGATCTCCTCCAAAAGTTCCACCTTGACGCCGATTTCCCCGGTGGCCGTAAACTTAATCGAGTTGCTGATTAGGTTATTTAAGACCTGGGCCAAGCGCACGGGATCGCCCACCACGGTCTGGGGCATAACCTCTGGAATATCTAGATAAAATTCCAGGCCCTTTTCCGCGGCCTTAAGGGACTGCATTTCCATCGTTTCGCTTATGATCTCGTCTAGGCGGAACTCGATCTGCTCCATCTCCATCTTGCCGGCTTCGATCTTGGAGAAATCCAAAATGTCGTTAATGATCCTAAGTAAGGTTTTCGCGGCCGTCTGGGTGCGGTAAACGTATTCATATTGCTGGGTATCTAGCTCGGTTTGGAGACAAAGGTGACTTAAGCCAATGATGGCGTTCATGGGGGTCCTAATCTCGTGACTCATGTTGGCCAAAAACTCGCTCTTACTGCGGGTGCTGGCCTCGGCCGCTTCCCTGGCCTCGGATAGGGCCCTTTCTTTTTCGGCCATCTCGGTTACGTCCATAAGCCAGAACATTAGGCCAATGTCGCCGCCGTATTCGCTTTTGAAGGCGTTGACCAACATGTGGCGAATCTCGCCGTGGTGATCGAGAACCTGCACTTCCTGCCAGGCCAGTTTGCCTTTGCGCTCCAAGGTCCTCATGACCCGTTCGGCCTCGTCGGCGTCGGCGTATATTTTGAGTATAGACTCGTTTATGTTTAAGCCCAAGGTTTGGCGGGCAAAGGGCGTGATGAACCTAATGTCCCCATCGACGCTAATCAAAAAGGCCACGGGGGAATTGTCCAGGATCTTTTGCAAAAGAATCCTCTCCCTTTCCACCTGGGCCTCGACCGCCCGCAGCTTTCTCATGTCCCTAAAATAGCAAAGGATCAAGTCGTCGTCGGGACCGTCAACCTTAACCAAAAACACTTCCGACTGGATGGCGTCGCCGTTTATGTTTTGGAATAGCCACTCGAAATTTATTTGCCCTTCGTCAAAGGCTTTTTGGATGTATTTGGGAAAGGCTTCCTCGGACAAACGGCCGTCGGGCTGAAAGGGCGGGGAGAGGGTCGGAAAATAGTCAAAGTAAGAGCGCTTGTCCGGAATGCCAAATATGGGAATGACCGCCCGGTTGCAATCTATTTGCTTAAGCTCCCGGTCCCATAAGCTGCAGGCCATGGGCATGGAGTCAAGCATCAGTTGGTAATTGCAGATCTCATCCGAGGTCAGCTCCCCGGATTGGTACTGGACGTCGCCTTGGTTAAAAAGATAAGTACTCTCCTGGCTCTGGTCATGCCTGGTTAGGATGGTGACCTTAATCCTATCCGATGTCCTTTCGCTTACCGCGCCCACGGAAAAGGCCTTACGAAAGGCGCCCAGGTTGGAATCCCACAGCAAATGGCTTAACTCAAAACCATCCTCGCGGTTATGTAACAAGTCGCCAACGATTTTGACGATGGCGTCCTGGTCCTGATAATGGAGATAGCCGTTATAAAAGGCCTCCGGGGTCCTGGGCACGAAATCGTCGTCCTCGCCGATAAGCCTTAATAGCGTTTGGTCGTATTCAAACTCAAAGCGCCAGTCGCTTTCCTCGACTGGGGGGTCCAGGACCCCTTGGCTCGCATGTCGCGCCTGGCCCGCTTCTGATCCCGCGTCCTTTCCGCCCACCAGGGTCAGGGTTTGGCTGGGCTCCTGATTGGAAGCTGGGCTAGGGCTGGGATTGCCGGCGCCGGGATTATTGGGGCTTGGATTGTTGGGACTTGCATTGGAGCCAGGATTGGCGCCAGGATTGGAACCTGGATTGGCGTTTGGATTGGCGTTTGGACTAGCGGCTGGGGCCGATGGCTTAGTCGGGGCACAACTCTCGGGTTCCGGCTTCGGCGGGACCCTGGTGATGGTTAACTCCACCTGGGCCAGGCCAACGGCAGTCAGAAGCCTTGCCTGCGTGGATAGGGGCAAGGTATCGTCCTGAGAGTTTAGTGAAAAATGCCAAACCATCGCGACTCATTTCTAGCGAACGACCGTAAAAAAAAGACCGACCGCCCGCGCGCGGCATGGGAGGGCGACAAAGCCTCCTTTAAAAAAGAGTGTCAAGGGTCATTATAAGCCATATGGCCGAACTCGGGGCAAAAAATCGCCTATTCGGGTTCAACCGTGATCGTAGCCGTCCCGGCCCCGTCGGTCAAGGTCTCGGCCGTAAGATCCCGGGCCGCCGCGTCGCCGCCGTTTCCCGAAACCCCCACCTCGGTGCCCGTGCCCGACATGGTTTGGCCAGGGGTTAACCCGCCCGTAACCGAACCCGGCGTTGGCGCCGGGCCTTGGGCCGGGCCTTGGGCCGCACTTTGGGAGGTCGGGGCCGAGCCGGCCGAAGCGGCCGAAGGGCCGCCTGGCGTGGGCCCGCTGGGCGAGGGGCCGCCACTGTAGGTGGCCACCGGGCCTTGGCGGTAATGGAGGACCACCACGTTTTGGTTGGGATCGAGGGAAGTCATGTTATCCGGCAGGCTTACCGGGGTAAAGAGATAGCTGCGGCCGTTAAACTGAAAACTCTGGCCGGCGATGGTAAGCTCGATCGCGGGGCCGCCGGTCGAGTTGCCGTTTAGGACCAAGTTTCCGCCCAGGGTGATATTTTCCGTATCCAGTATGGACTTTAGGACGGGCCTAAACTCCTTGGGGCTGGAGATGATGTTAAAGCCGTTTTTTCGAAGTATTTGCAGTTCCTCGGTGGAGAGATCGCCGTATTCTAAGATAAAACGGCCCTTTTCGGTTTCCCAAAAAACCGGGGGCATGTTGCCCAAATCGGCCTCGGCCCCGCCGGTGACCACCCGGCCCCGTTCGCTATCGACCTTGACCCCGACCCGGGGCGAGTAACCAAGGCTTCTAATCAAGGCCGCGGCGAAGGCGCTGGGGTTTTGGTCAACCTCGATGACGGTAAAGTTATTGACCGGGGTGGGGGAGGCGCCGGCGGAACTAACTAAGCGCCCCTGGAACAAATCTATGACCTTCATGCCATGGTCGGACAAAAACCTGACCCAGACCGGGGGCGTCCCGTTATCGGCCGCGGGGGCCAGGTTTATGATGGTGGGCTGGCCTTTGTTCCAAGTATCCACCGAGGGCCAGATAAGCCAATCGGCGGAGATTTTTAGTTTAACGTCCCGGCCGCCCTCAAAGGCCTGATTCTTTCCATAAACCCGGTAGTAGTTGGCCAGGGCTAGAAGTTTTTCCAGGGCCTTGTCTAAGCCCTCTTTCTTGGCCGGTTGAAAAACCGAGTATTCCGTGTATTTGGCGGTAAAGCGTTTAATGAGATTGGCTTCGATGTTGCCGTCGTAATCCAAAATAATCTTGCGCCCGTTATTTAGCTCAATGACGGGATTCGCGGCCGTGTCGATGTCAAAATGCGGGGCCTCGTCGAGGGGCATGAATAGCCGCCCCTTGGTGACCATGGTCTCCCCAAGTCTGGTAAAAATCACCCCCAGGGCCGTTTTGGCGTTGACGCTGTCCATGGTCGGAAGCGAGGCGGCCGGAAGCCTTTTGGTGGGGATCAAATACCTCTCCGTTGACCCGGCGGCCGGATCCTTGGCCCCGGAACTGGGAGGCAGGGCGGCGTTGCCCTGGGCCTTTTGGGCGGCCTGGGCCGTTTGGGTGGTCTGGGCCGTTTGGGCGGCTCTGGGCGCCGCCTCATGGGCGGCCACGGCCCCTTCGTAACCGTAACCGGCCAAATAGGAACCCGAGGCCGGAATCCTAAGCTCCGCCCCGGCCACGATGAGATTGGGATTTTTTAGCCCGGGGTTTAGTTCCACGGTCAGCTTAATCAAATGCCTATAGATTAAATTTCTATCGAGTCCCTCCCTCCTTAATAGCTTTTCCAAGGTGTCCCCGCGCCTTACCGTCACGGTCCGGTAAACCGTCCCGTCGGACGAAGTGGCCAAGGGGCCTTCGTTACCGGAGGCCTGGGCTTGGGATTGGGCCCTAGCGGGAGGGGCCGGGCTTTGGGCCAATGGTTCGGGGGCCGAGGCGTCGGAAACGGTCTCGGCTGGGGCCTTTTCGTTGGAAGCGACGTTTACCGGCGGCTGGCCCTGGCCAACGAAGGGAATGACCGGGTTAACCACGGGTTCGACCTGGGCCGGGGCCGGCGGCTCTTCTGGGGCCTTCCCGTCGGGATAGATTCGATACTCGCCTTCGGCCAATTCTTCCTCGGGCGCGACCTGCCTTCTCACCACCACCCGGGCCGGGCTCTGGGCCGGTTGGTTTAGCTCATAGGTGGCCACGTTCTTGGTTTCCATGTTGGGATCCAAGTATTGGCTTAAGGCGGCCTGGGCCTCGGCTTGGGCTTGGGCCTGGGCCCTGGCTTCCTCAAGGCCCCGGGAGGACGGCAAATAAATGGTCTGCCCGGCCGAGATCTGGTTGATGTTGGCGATGACCGGGTTAAGTTCGCTAACCAGCCTTAATAGCTGTGACTCCCTTTTCGCGTCCGCCTTTTGCGGCCACAGGCCTTGGGCCTTTAGGATATTGGCGATGTTGTCGCCGGGCCGGATGGTATAGCTATCGATGGAAAAAGTCAGATCCTCATAGGAATAGACTTCCACGGTCTTGGTCAAAACGATGTCGGTCGTGCCTCCGCTTTGCCGATACCTGGCCGATTCGGCTTGGGCGCTTTGGTCTCGCGCGCCGTCGGCCTCGGTCTGGGCGAAAGCCGATAAGCTTGACCAAAAAACTAAGGCCAAAACGAGTCCGACAAGCGTCGCGGCTTGTTTTCCTCTGGATACCCGAGGCCGAAGCGACGAAACGTTTTTTGTCCTGGGAGTAGACAAGGCTGGAGACTCCATGGGTTGTATATATTTTACGGTAACGAAGCCAAAAACCCCGGGCCTAAGTCAAAAACCTAAGCCAAGAACTTGATGGCCTGGCCCAATCAAGGGAAATTATTTCTAAATAACCAAAGCCGCCACCCCAAATAAGGCAATCCATTGCCCATTTGGGGCCAACATAAGCGCCCACGCGGGCGCCAATATAGGCCAGACCGCGGGCGCGATCGCAGGCGCGAAAACCCTAAAAACCACTTCCGGAATCGTTCGGAAAACCCAAAGGCCAAACGCGGGGGCCCTTAAACCCGCCAAACCAAAACCGGGTGAGTAATTCACCAAAGCCCAAGGCCAGCCAAGTCCGGCCTTCCAAAGCCCGGAGGGATTAAAACCAAAATGGCCAAGCCCTCGACGGGTAATCCCGGCCTTCCAAAGCCCTTGTAAGTAAGGGAAGTTAGGCTAAACTAGGCTTGAGTAAGTCCCGTTTTAAAGTGGACGGAACCCATTAAAACCTTATTCTATAAGGCTAATACGTAAATTACAAGCCGCTTTGGGAGCCAAGGCCTAAAAAAACCCCAATTTCGCCTTGGGCCTTTTTGTTTTGACCCCGGGCGGTTATGAAAAAGCCCATAACCTTACTGACATTCGTGAGGCCATTTCGTGAGGCCATGGCCAAAAGGCCAAAAACCCTAGGTAACGTTTGAGAAGCCATGGCCAAAACACCCATAACCTTACTGACATTCGTGAGGCCATGGTGAAAAGGCCAAGAACCCTAGGTAACGTTCGAGAAGCCATGGCCAAAACGCCCATAACCTTACTGACATTCGTGAGGGCATGGTGAAAAGGCCAAGAACCCTAAGTAACGTTCGCTAAACCATGGCCAAAACGCCCATAACCTTACTGACATTCGTGAGGCCATGGTGAAAAGGCCAAGAACCCTAGGTAACGTTCGCGAAGCCATGGCCAAAACGCTTCAAAGCCAAGCCATAAGCGAAACGTAGGAAAAAGTTAACCCTGAATGACTTGTGGATCCCCGAGCGAAAAACCACCATATCTAGCGTTAATTTTATAACAATTAGTATTCACTACTCTTTTTACGAGTTTCCCAAAAATTCTTATTCTCCCCTATGACCGATTTCATGGGGTCATCAATCGGGAAACACCTTAAAAACCTTATGGGAGGCCGATTTGGTGAGGGTCAATGCCCCTAGGTCGAAAAAAACGCCCGCCGCGAAAAAGCCCCTTCATTGGCCATTGGCCAAATTTATGGGACCTTAGGCCCCCGAAAGCCCTGGGGGTTAGTTTTGGGGCCAAAGTCAAGGACCCAAAGCCTGGGATTCAAATTCTGAGTCAAAGGTCTGGGGCCCAAAGCCTGGGATTCAAAATCTGGGATTTTTGGAATTCCCTGATTGGGCGGGCTTTTTCCCAGGTTTTGGGAAAACTGGTCCTGGGGGCTATCCAAAATAATGGTTTTATTTTACCGAATATTCGATATAAGTCAACATCTAATCATAGACAAGCCTACAGATAGTAGGCTAATAACCGACTGATTTCTAATTATAACTTTGATAACGTATTTCCTATCTAGGTTTAACGGTACTTTTAAATTTCTTTTACGAACTAGATCAGGTTAAATACAACCTCTGTAAGATATTTTAACTTCATAAAGACTTTATGGGAGAAACGTAGGGGCTCGATTTGGTTAGTCTCGACCCCTCAGGCCCTTAAAAAAATTCGTCGTTCCAAAGGGGGCAGGTAAGTCGCGTCGACCCCTTAGGCCCTTAAAAAAAATCGTCGTCCCAAAGGGGCCAGGTAAGTCGCGTCGACACCTTAGGCCCTTAAAAAAATTCGTCGTTCCAAAGGGGCCAGGTAAGTCGCCTCAGCCCTCAGGCCCTTAAAAAAAATCGTCGTCCATCGGCAAGGCTTTGTCCATCTCTTTTTTGCTGGGTTTTCCAAAGGCTTTTTTGGGTTTCTCGGTCAAGGGGTCTGGTTCCAGGGCCAGTTCCAGGTGACTTGGGGCGGCTTTTTTGGCCTGGGGGCCCGAGGCGTGGGCGGCCCCGCCGCTCCCTTGGGCGCCTTGGCCGCCGTGGGCGCTTTGGGCTTGGGGTTTCGAGCTGGGAGAGTAGATGGCGTCTTGGCCGGTGACCAGGCTGGCCACGTGGCTGATGGTCTGGTTTAGGAGATCGGCTTGGCGGTTTAGCTCGTTGGAGATGTTTCCGGCCTTGGCCGCCTCCATGGAGTTTTCCTGGGTAACCTTGTCCATTAGGGCGATGGACTGATGGACGTCTTGGATCTCCCGGGCCTGGCTTTGGCTATCCTCGGTTATGCCGGTCATTAGGGAAGCCACTTCGTCGGAAACGGTCACCAGGGATTCGAAGCTCTCCTCGGCTTTTTTGACCAGCTCCGCCCCCTCAATGATTCTTTTTAAGCTGGAATCGAGGATGGTCGTGGTGTTTTTGGCCGCGGCGGAGCTGCTGTTGGCTAGGTTTCTGACCTCATCGGCCACGACGGCGAAACTTAAGCCCGCTTCCCCGGCCCGGGCCGCCTCAACGGCGGCGTTTAGGGCCAAAATGTTCGTCTGAAAGGCAATCTGGTCAACGGTCTTAACGATTTGGCTACTGGCCAGGCCGGAATTTTTTATCTCCTCCATGGCCGTGGAGATTTGGAGCATGGAAACGTGGGCCTCGTCGACGTAAGACTTGGCCCGGTCGATTAATTCTTTGGCCTGCCCGGCGTGTCCGGCGTTTCTTTTGGCCGTGCTTAAAAGGACCTCCAAACTCGAGATGGCGTCCAAAACGGCCTTGGTGTTTTCCGAGGCCCCCTGGGCCAAGGAACTGCTGGCCCGGGAAAGGGACTTGGCCGTTTTGGTGACGTCCCGGGAACTTTCGTCAAGCCAAGCCTGAATCCGCAAAAGGGGCTTAATGACCTTGGAACTAAGTAGCCAAACCAAAAGCGTCGATAAGACCAGTAAGACCAGTAAGCCGATTAAGACCCGGGGCCAGAGGTTAAATTCCGGCCGGGCGCTAATCTTGGGCTCCCTTGAGACGGCCGCCGCCGCTTCCAACCAAGCCGTCTGGGCATGTTCATAAGCGCTAAGGGCCTGGCCGATATCGTCTAGGCGCGTCACGAGATCGCCGGCCTGGCCCAAAAAACTTTGTTGGCCGGGGTTGGTCCCTTGGCTAGCCAAAGCGGGCTTGGCGGCGCCGTTCGCGCCGATCGCCTTGGCGCCCGTGCCGGCGCCGGCATTGACGGAGGAAATGGCGGCGTTTTCCGCGTTATTGATGGCGCTATTTAGGGCTTCTTGGGCGGTTTTTAGGTCTTGGGCCGCGAGGGGCTTTTTGTCCAAGGCGGAAAGGGTGGAAGCGAGAAGCTCTGAGAGCCGCTCGGGAGGAAGGCTCTCGGGACGGGCCAGGGCCAGGCCAATCGCGGCCAAGCGAAAGGAGGAGATTTTATCGGCCAAGGCGCTTTGGGCTTGCTCGAGATCCCGGCGTTTAAGGGAAAGTTCGGTTACCAGACCAGCGGCCTGGGTTAAGTAGCCGCGGGCCCGATCGTCTGAGACGGACCTTTGGATATTTTGCAAGCGGGTCATGACCGAGTTTTGATCGGTGGGCGGCCCCAGGGATCCGGCCGCGTTACCCAGGCCCCACACGCCCGGCCAAAGGCTTTTCTCAACCGCCAGTTCTCGGTCGGCGCCCAAAACCACCCAAAACAACAAGATAAGGGCCGCCAAAAGAACTGAGGCAAAACTCAAAATAATTTTTAAACTCAGATTTAGTCTGGTCACTGGGCACGTCGTCAATGATTAGTTAGACCAAGGGAAAAAACCGCCTAACTTTGGGCCCCGGTAAGGGGCGAGGCGGCCGCCATATTAAATACCATAAATACCACAAATACTTTTAGGTTTACAGTTTAGTTTACGGTTAAATCCATTTTCGCTTTCGAAAAAAACGCTTTTTCATCCCTTGGATCGCCCTTGGCGGGCCCGGGCACCACCCATTTTTTCGGCCCAACTCCGATGGGCTATGGGGCTGGCCCGTTGGGCCGATGGCCTAACGGGCCGATGGGCCGGCTGGGCCCATCAATTGGCCTGGCCGACGACCTGAAGCTCGTTTTCTTGGGCTTCGCCGTTGTCCTTGGGCGCGACGTAAAAGCAAACGCAATTGCCACCGAGTTTTTTCGCGTCATAGAGGGCCGAATCGGCCCTGGATATGAGATTTCTAAGGACCGCCTCGGAAGATGGCTCCTTAAGGGTGTCAAGTTGGGTTAGGGAGGCCACGCCTATACTGATGGTGATGGGTTCGGAACAGTTGGGGGCGGGATCGCGCCTCGCGGCGATCTCGGCCCGAAGTTTTTCGCCGATAATCTTGCCGCCGGTAAAGGGCGTCTGGGGCAAAAGCAAAACGAACTCCTCCCCGCCAAAGCGGGCGAAGATGTCGGTCTTTCTTTGAATCTCTTGGACTATTTTGGTGATGTGGATGAGGGCGGCGTCGCCGCTTAGGTGCCCGTAGGTATCGTTGAAGCGCTTAAATTTATCGAGATCCATCATCAAAAGGCTAAGCTCATCGCCTCGGCGCCTGGTGATTTCAACCTCCCGGGTTCCGGCTTCGTTAAAGTAGCTGCGATTGTAGATTTTGGTCAGTGGATCGTGGAGGGCCAGGTTGCGGTAGTTGTTTTCGCTTTCCTTCAAGGCCGCCTCGACCATGTCCCGGCGGCGGATCTCTTTTTTGAGTTCCTCGGCCATGACCGCCAATTGCTGCTGTTTTTCGCTGATTTCTTTTTCGTGGCGGGCCAGGTTTGAGGTCATCAGGTTAAAGGCGTCGGAGAATTCGCCCATGAAATCCACGGTGTGGCTAAAGTCGCCTTGGGCGGCCACTTTAAACTGCCAGGCCAGGTGGGAGAGGTTGGCCAGGATGGCCTTCAAATTCCCGGAGGTGGCCCCTTTTTTGACCACCCGCAGATCGAGATCGCCTTTGGCGAAGTTGGCCAAGGCCGATTTGATTTCGCTGGTGTGCTGGAATAGCGAGTTAAAGGTATCCCATTGGGCATACTCAGGGGGTAGAACCGGTGTCTTGCTCTCGGTGATGACCTTCTCGAGAAACTTGAACATCGACTCGGCCTGAGCCTTGGTAAAATGGCTTAGTCTGACTTTTTCTTGAAATGATTCAGTCAATACTGGCCCCATTATCTCGCGTATTGGTGGGCCGGAAACGAAAAAAACTCCCGTTTCCGGCCCCCGTTTTTAATTTAAACCACTGGTACCAGTACTTTAAAACCCCCACCGCTTTTGGGCCAAGATTCGGGCGCCGGGGAATCGCCCGAAGGGCCAAAACGGTGACCGGAGATCAGCCAAAGCTAGCGATCTTAGGGAGCCCAAGATCTTGGAAATCCCATGAGCTTGGGGATCCCAAGATCTTGGAGATCCCATGAACTTGGAGATCCTAAGCTTACGGCTCTGGCCTTAGAGATCTTTGGGCTTGGCCTCAAAACGGCAGGTACGCTCGTTGGTACACCAGCAGTCGATCTCCTTGACGTCAAAGGGACGACCGGTAAAGGACTCCAGGATCCCGGAGATAAAGCCCTCGTCGTAAACGCAGACTCCATAACCAAGCTCGGGCAAACCCGAACAGTCGAGATCCTCGGACACGGTCATGATGCACTCCAGGCTGTCGTTTAATTTCTCGACTTTGAAGATGCCGATCCCGATGTCCTTAAGCAGGGTCTGAAGCTGCTTAACCAGATCCTGGATGTCCTTGGGCTTATGGTCTAGGACGTTTTCGTAGAAATTACGCCCCGCCAAGGCCCCGGACTGAAAAAAAATCTCGTCGGTGGCTTCGGTTCCGTACCTTTGCTCCAAAATGTCACGGGTACAGAACTGAAGTAGCCGATAAGCTTCGATGCGTAAAGTTGGGCCAAGATTTGGCCTGGCATTGTCCAAATCGCCGATCAATTCCCACGAAAACTCATACTTCCGGTCTGACATAAAAATAACCCAAGCTAATACCAGCGACTCGCGTCGAGGTGGGATAAAGTTTGAAAATTTTCAAACCAGGGTTTAATCAAAACTATCGTTATATATGAACGACGGATATAAACTAAATCATGTTACCAATAACTATCCTAGATAACAAATTCCCAAGCTAAACCACAAATTTTTAGGCTAAAACTCCCCTTATCCGATCCCTTAATCGGTCAAAGAAAAGCCAAAAGCCAATGTCTATAACAATATCGGACTTACCGGTACCCCAAACCCCTCCAAACAAAACGAACACTAGTTTCTTTAGTGATTTTGGTAATAAAATAGAAAGACCCCGTCAAGCGACCATCGCCCCCTGACGCGCCTAGGCCTTTCCAAACCCAAAAAGGAAACTCAAACAAAAACTAGAGGTTCGGAGCCAGCTATTTAGCATTTTACCCTTAACGGTCAAATTTGTAAACCACCATCAACGCTAACCAACTCCAAAGCCAAAGGCCTCCCCGGGGCCCGCCAATCCCCCTCCCCCAAATAATCAATGATTCCAGCCCTCCGGGCCCCAAACCTCCCCCGCCAACGCCCCAAACCAAGCCCTTTCCCGTCCCAATCCTTCCCGCCCTAGCCCCGCCCCAAGCCGCCCCTTTTGCCCGCGATCGCCCTTAACCGCCCTTGACCCGCTCCCATTCTCCCCCCTTCAATACCCGCCCAGCCCTTCCGGCCAATTATGGTCCCCAAGTAACCCTAAGGACTTTTTAGGATTTTCGCGATATTAAAGCTACCTTGGCCAAACCCCTTAGCCAGCCCGTTAGGATCGATCGCCCCGGCCGCCCGCGACCCTTGGCCCCGTGGGCCAGGCCTTCTTGCCCCCCTCCCTTAACCCCGGGGAAAAAAACGCTTGGTTGGCTTAAGGATTACGCCCCCGAGCGAAGTCATTGCCCTGGCCGGTTTCTATCCGCCCTTTCGGTAAAATCCTTGGCCCAAAGCCAAGCCGCTGATTTAACCCCGCCGTTGGCTTAGGTTGGATAAATACCCGTGAAATCAAAACGGATTGGACTCAAATTTTTTACCCATTGGGGTGAAAATTTAAAAACGCTTTTACGTATAAACTTGTCATGACACTGGCTCGCGCTGGGTAAAAATTTACGAAGATTTTACCTAAAACCGTTTTTGACGGCCCATGAATCGCCCCGAGGCTAGGGCCGCCCGTCTAGGCCTTGGCCACGGGCCTTGGCCTAAGGTCAAGGCCACAACCAAGTCTTGGGTTTAGCCTTGACCTCCCTGAGATTACGGGCTAAAATGCGACATGATTTAAGTAAAATTTACTTTAATTTAGCTAAATATTTCCGCTCTCATGGAAAAAATCTGAATTGACCGCGGAACCCCGGTCAATGGGAACCCCTTTCCACCCAAAACGTTCGATTTGGGGGCCCCTTTAGCCCGGCCGTTGGGCGGCGGTTGGCCCCGGGTAGGTAACCAGACCAGCTTTGGCGGGCTGGGGCATGGTTGGGTTTTTGTGGGGGGCCCTGGTTTTTGGCGAGGCCTAAGGTTAAACTTGAGGTCCCCCCATGGCTACCCCCTAAAACGGCCGCTAAGGGGTCTAGGAGCCCTTGGAATCACTGACCCGGTAGGGAGGTAGCCACCTCGGGTTTCAAAGGCCTTCTAGGGCCAAATTTGACCGATTACGGGGCGCTCTGGATGAGGGTCCGTGGTTTTCAGTGTTTGGGTAAGCGGATCACGCGGCGCGGGCGGCAACGGGTCGCTTGGCCGGGGCGGGTCGCTTGGCCGGGGCCGTCGGGGCCGGGGCCGTCGGCGCTGGGGCCGTCGGCGCTGGGGCCATCGGGGCCCAGGGTGGCGGCCGGGGGGTTTTTCGCTCGCGAAAGGAATTTTAAACGGAAGTTGTTAATATGAAGAAAATTTTAACACTAATTTTATTAATAATAGGTATTAATCTATCATTAAGCTTTGATCTTATGGCTCAGGCCTTTAATTGTAAGAAAGCTTCAACGGTCGTGGAGAAAGAAATTTGCGCCAATGTTCATTTGGGCGTTCTTGACAGTGACCTGGCTAAAGCTTATAAGGAGGCCACCAACACGCCTGGGCTTGACAAAGATTACCTTTTGAAAACGCAAAGGGAGTTCATAAAAAGTAGGGAGGGATGCGCCAGGAGAGCGGACCTATACAACTGCGTTGAAGCCGAGACCCGGGGGAGAACCGGGGAGCTGGCGGCGATGATGGCGCCTTTTATGCCAACGGCCCAAGGCCAGGGCAATGTCAGGGCCCTGACCGGCCAGTACGTTTTTAGCTCCGACGCGACTGAAGGCGTGATCACGGTTAGCGAACTCCCCGGGGGTGTTTTGTCCCTTGAATATGAATCATACCATGAGGGTTTTTCTTGTTTAGTGGAAAATTTAACCATTTCGCGAAGGGAGGCGGAACAATACGTGGCCAACAATAGGCCGGTTCCCTTCTATTTGCCCGATGAAGACTTTGAAATAAAGATTACTTACGCCGATAATGGCGTTCAACTTGACCAATATTTAAGAAGAAATGATCCACAAGATAGTAGCGTTGTGCCTTTTTGTGGCGCGAATGGATTTATTTTTGATAACACCTTCTACGCGAAAACAAAGTGAGACAAAAAAATTCAATATCTTAAAAAGCTAGCCCAATTCGCCAGGCAGCAAAGTAGGTCCATGAAAAATTTTTTTATCGCGCTCTTTCTGGCCTTAACGCTTTTGGCCCTAAGTTCGGGGCTATTAGATAGCCCCGAACTTAGGGCGGAATATGTCGAGCAGCAAATAGGCACTTGGTTTGCCCTGTCCGACGACACCGACCCCCAGAGGCCCAAAACGGCCTTCGTGGCCAAAAGTTCTTTCACCAGGCACGTCACCAAGGTCGCCTTGGATGAAGCCACTTTGCACATCGGTTGCGAGGGGCTGGAAAACTTTATCTTTTTCGATTTTGACGTCCCGGTCAAGAGCGTCAAGGGCCAGAAATTTAACGCCCAATACCAATTCGACGAGGGAAAATTCAATAACGCCAATTGGCGGTTAACCGCCAATACCAAGGCCTTGATGGTGCCCAACCCCGAGATCTTCGTTAGGAATTTGCTAAAGGCCAAATTGTTACTGGTAAAAGTCGAAAAGGCCGACGATAGCGGGCCCATTGAATCGTATTTTAACGTTAGCGATCTAAGCGAATCCTTCGATTTCGTTAAGAAAAATTGCCAGTGGAAGTAAGTTCGCCATCTTTTTCCATCGATTCCGAGCTGGCGCGTGGGCTTATGGCTAAGGCCCTTACGGAAGCGAGGCTGGCCTTTAGCGAGGGCGAGGTCCCGGCCGGGGCGGCGGTGGCCGATAGCCAGGGGAATTTTTTGGCCTCCGGCCGAAACCGGGTCATCGCCCTTTTGGATCCCAGCGCCCACGCCGAAATCTTGGCCCTAAGGGCGGCGGCCAGGATCGCGAAAAATTACCGTTTAAGCGGCGCCATTTTGGTTTCCACCATCGAGCCATGCCCAATGTGCCTTATGGCCGCCATCCACGCCCGGGTGGGTTACGTTTTCTACGGGGCCATGGAACCCAAATGGGGAGCGGCCCACTCCCACCTTAATCTCCATGAAAACGCCTGGCTAAACCACCATCCCCTAGTCGAGGGCGGCTTAAGGGCCGATGAATGCGCCATGTTAATCAGGGACTTTTTTAAGGCCAAACGCGTAAAAACTTAATCACTTACTTTGAAAGCGCCAAACCATGCTAACCGTTGAGACATTGTCCGAACTTAGTTTCGATCGCCGAAAGGCCATATTGGGGCGCTCCACCGACGATCTGGCCCCGGTCATGGAAAAGACCCGGGATATCCTCTCCGCCCTAAGGTCCGACCCGCGAGGGGCGCTTTTTGAGGAATATGGAAAGTTTAAGGACAACCTAACCCTGGAGGATTTTAAGGTCAGTTCCGAGGAACTCCAAAAAGCCCGCCGTTCTTTGGCCCCGGAGATTTTGGCCGCCTTAACCAAGGCCAAGGAAAATATCGAGAGTTTTCACCGCTCCCAGCTGGAAAGGCCCATGTATTTAACCCAGGTTAGTCCCGGCTTATTGGCCGGAAGGGTAAGTAGGCCCATCTCAAAGGTGGGCGTCTACATCCCCGGCGGGCGGGCGGCCTACCCTTCCAGCGCCCTCATGAACGTCATCCCGGCCAAGGTCGCGGGCGTCAAAACCATCGTGGCCATGACTCCCCCGGGCCCGGGCCTATTGGCCAGGGACGTTATCTTGGCCGCCTTGGATTTGGCCGGGGCCACGCAAATTTTTAAAATGGGCGGGGCTTGGGCCGTGGGTTCTTTGGCCTACGGGCTGGCCGGGGTGCCCAAGGTCGATAAGATCGTGGGCCCGGGAAGTAGCTGGGTCACGGCCGCCAAAATGGCCGTTTACGGCGAGGTCGATATCGACCAGCCGGCCGGGCCCAGCGAAGGCTTCATCATCGCCGACCAAACGGCCGATCCCGAGTTTTTGGCCTGGGATTTTATCTCCCAACTAGAGCATGACCCCCAGGCCTCGGCCGTCTTGGTCTCCACGGATAGGTTATTGGCCCAGGACGTCTTGGACCTAGTGATAAAATATCTACCCAACTTAGAAAGGTCCGAAATAGTCAGCCAGGCTCTTTCCAACGCCGCCATCTTGTTTGCCCCAAACCTAGCCCAGGCCTTTGATTTCGCCAACGAATACGCCCCCGAGCACCTACAAATCGCCGTTGACGATCCCATCTCCTACCTGGACGCCGTCCACAACGCCGGATCGATCTTTTTGGGTCACCACTCCCCCATCCCGGCCGGGGATTACGCCACCGGCCCCAACCACGTCCTACCCACCGGGGGATCGGCCAGGGCCTTTTCGGGCCTATCCACCGATAGCTTCATTAAAAAAATGACCTTCCAAAAAGTCACCCCCGAAGCCCTGGAAAACCTCTCCGAGACGGTCATCACCC
>JAITLH010000263.1 GCA_031277995.1 Deltaproteobacteria bacterium | reverse complement strand
AAGAAACGCTTCAAAGGGCAAGTATTTAGAACTCTCTTTGGTAAGCTATATTACCCTATAAGTCACAGATACGGTTAAAGTTTTTCCCGGCTATTCGAACGCCAAATGGTGCTTTTTTGAAGATAAAAAAAATTTCCCCGGTAGCGCTTTCCATCGTTTTGTTTTCGTTTTTTTTGGCCGGTTGCGCGGGCCTGACCAAAAAGCCTCCGGAGCCCCCGGTTAGCCAGGAGTCCCAGGCCGAGGCTTTGAATATGGTTAGCGCCTTGGTTCGCTCCGGGCAGGAAATTTCAACCATGGCCGCCAAGGGGTCGATCGAGTACAAAAACAATAACACGAATCATTTTTTTCGTTTCGAGGTGGTTTCGCGAAGGCCGTCGAGTTTTTATTTCACCGTTTTGGATCCTTTAAACCGCCCGGCCTATAGAATCGTCTCCGACGGGCAAAGGTTAATGGCTTTGGAATACGGCTCAGCCCAGGCCACGAT
Organism: Deltaproteobacteria bacterium; assembly: GCA_031277995.1. Taxonomy (GTDB): domain Bacteria; phylum Desulfobacterota; class Desulfarculia; order Adiutricales; family Adiutricaceae; genus JAIRNQ01. Next base: position 3,518 of record JAITLH010000263.1, on the reverse strand, counting down.
CGGCGAGGATCAAAACACGATTCAGGTTTCCATTTTCCCGACGAGTTTTTCCCCCTCGGATTTTATTTCGCTTCTGGCCGCGACGTTAATCCCCATTCCGGTCAACGCCGAAATGGTTTCCTCTGACGCCGGCAAAACCGTTTTGATGGTTTCCCCGGGCGGCCACTGGCTATCGTCAAGCTGGCTGGTAAATGCCTCCCCGGGTCCCAACGGCCTTAAGATTGACGGTTTTACGGCCACCGTTGGTAGCGATCCCCCGACCGTGGCCAGTTACTCCCTATTCGCCCCCCAGGTGGTCGAAAACATCGGCAAAACCATTGATTTTCCCGGTCGTCTCGATCTAAGCTGGGGCAGCAATCAAAGCTTTTTGGTCCGTTACGAAGAAATTCGCCTGGGTTTTGAAGCCCCGGCCGAATTGTTTTCCACCGCGGTGCCTAGCGGTTTTACGGTCACCGAACTTTAGCCGGCCCAGGGCCGCTTGGTTTGGCGTTTTTACCGTTTTGGATACGGTCCCCGGCTTTGGGAATTTCGCCCGGGCCGGCTTGGCCGGTTATTTCTTCGTTTAGCCAATTCCCTTTACATTTATATACATATCCAAAAGCCTTTAAATATCTCATCTAACTTTTTAGCGAAATTTATTTGGCCCTGTATTTCTAGGCTTTTTCGTTTTCGGAGTCCTGTCATGGCGGCCAATGACTATCAATACAAAAAGAATCCTCCCCCTGCCAACCAAGGTTCCTACGACGAGAATCTGGGTTTAGACAACGAATTAAGGCAAATCATCAAAGATCTAGACCAAGCCAGTGACATGGAATTGGGGCAAAACCCCGCCTTCCCCGAAAACGCCCCAAACCAGCTCGCCTCGCCTCAAAACCCCGATTATCCGGATAATTCCCCGCAGGGCTATCCGCGAGAAAACCCTCCTGGTTACCCTCCGGGTTACCCAAGGGGTTACCCCCAGGCAAATCCCCAAGAAAACCCCCAAGAAAACCCTCCGGCTTACCCGCAAGTCTATCCGCGGGAATACCCCGAGGGCCATAACCCGCCCTACGATCCCTACCGGGGAGTTAACCCAGACCCTTACCGGCCCTCCGGGGCGCCGCCTTCGCCCCAACCCGCGGCGATAAACCAAACCTGGCCCATGGGCTATCCCCAAACCGGTCCCTCGCCTTATCCCCCGGCCCCGCCCAGGGCGGCCGGGCCAGCGGATCCTTTTTTGGCGCCCCCGGGCGGCCAATTCGACCCCAATAATCCCGAGACGACTTGGGGAGCCAACGGCTTTCCAAACCCGGCCCCTGGCCAAGCTTCTGGGCTAGCCCCTGGCCAACCGCCTAGCCTACCCCCTTTAAGCCAAGTGGGCTTCGATCAAACGCCGCCGTGGCCGGCACCGGGACAACCCCCTTTGGGTCAAGGGGCCTACGATCAAGCCGGAGCCAATTCGTGGCCCGCGCCGCCCAGGGAAGAGAGCCTGGGCTGGGATCAGCCCCAAAACCCGCCGCAGGGTCCGCCGCCCGCCCCCAGCGGCTCCCAGGTCGCCTCCCAAATCGTTGGGCCACCTCCCCAATCGGCGCCTATGGCAGAGCCAGTGGCGACGCCCATGACCCCTCCCTTGCCGGCGCCTTTGGCCGCGCCGCCCAGGCCCTCGACCCTACCCGTTCAAGGGGCTTACGGCCAAAACGGGGTCTTAACGGCCAGGAATCCAGTTCCGGTGCCCAGGCCCCCTACCCCGCCGGACAATACCTTGGTTTTGACCGACAAGCTTGAATTCGATAGGGACAAGGCCAACGACATCATCGACTTAATCGACGAGGTGGATGACGAAGGCCCGGCCAAATTCGTTTCCGACGAAACCAGGGTCTCGGAACTAACGGCCAGGGAACTTTTCCATTTAATCGAATCGGCCGTGGAAAGCGCCCTAACCAAGGCGGGAAAAAAGTAATTCGCCCCGAGCTTTTTCCGGCAAAGCCCTTGGATTTTGGCTAGGTTAGGCCAATCAGATCAAGTTCTCGTTTTGGGCCAAAACAATTATTTGCATTTTGTGGCCCTTTTTTGGTAATTTCCTATATCCAACCCCGCTTGTCCGGTCGTTTTTTGACCATGGGACAAGCCGGAAAAAGAAAAACCAAGGCCCGGGGCGATGGGTCGCCCAGGGTTTTAGGCAACCGAAAAAGGCCTCGAGATTTGGCCCCAACCCCAAAAGCCAAAGGCAGAGCCGGCGGCTAGTTGAAAGTAATTATGGCAAAACAGGTACCGATTAAAGATCTTTTACGCACCGATGACGCTTTTCTGTCAACCTCCGATAAGGTCTATCAATATTTCACAAACAACAAAGGCAAAATTTTCATAGTTATCGGCATCGCCTTGGCCGTGGTTTTGGCGGTTTTTATCGTAAGATCCGTCCACGAATCCAGGTTGGCCAGATCTTTGGAGGCTTTCCACAAGGCCAACGCCGTCACCGAAACCGCCGATCGCTACGAAGCCCTGCAAGCCGTGCGGGTCGATTACGCCGGCACCAAGGCCGCCAGGCAAGCCGCCTACGCCTTGTTGGACGGCTATTTGGGCGAGTCCGATCTCGAAGAAGCCCTGCCGCTTTTGGACGAAATCTTAAAGTCCCTCGATTCTTCCGAGGAATCGCTTAGGCCCTTATTGCTGACCACCCAGGCCGGATTGTTTGAGCAAATCGGCCAACTGGACCTGGCCTTGGAATCTTACCGTTCGGCCCTTTCCATAATCGACCGCGGCCAAATCAACCCCCAGGAGGCTCCCTACGTGGCCGAGCTTTACTCTTCCCTGGGACGGGTTTACATGGCCCTGGGACGAATCGAGGAAGCCAAAAAAGCTTACCAAGACATCATCCTGCGCACCCCCAATAGCTACCGCTCTTATACGGCACAGGTCAAACTGTCGCAGCTCCAAGAAATAACGGCCGAGGACGATGAGGGCGATGGGGCCGACCTTAGGAATGGTAACGAGGCCGCCGGTGACGATAGCTCCGGTGATTTGGAAGCCGCTACCCAAACCGCCGACGATTCGGCCGCCCAAGAAAGCCCGCAAGGTGAGGCCGCTAGCCAAGATTTATCGGCCGGCGACCCTAATGCCCCGGGCCAAGCCGCGGGCCAAGCCGCGGGCCAAGCCGAGGATCAAGCCGCGGGCGCCGAAACCGCTAACGCCGAATCGGCCACGGGCTCGGAGGCCGTGAGCCAGGAAGGCCCGGGCGCCGAAGCCAATGCCGCCGAGGGGGCAACTTCCGAATCCAGCCCTGGAAATTAGTCCCAAGCCCGCCGAGTTTCACTCTCGCGATTGGCCGATACGTGGCCATGGTTTGTGAACCGAACTTACTCTTTTACCAAATTGAGGTCAACCCGAGAATGGCGGACGAGAATAACGAAAACGGTAAAGCCAAACCCAATGGCGGCCCCGAAAAACCCCAGGAGGGCGCTCCAAAGGTTGACTTTACGGACGTTGACCGCGCCCAGGACGATTTGGCCCAGGGGCCAAAGCTCGCTTTGGGGCCTGAC
>JAITLH010000261.1 GCA_031277995.1 Deltaproteobacteria bacterium | reverse complement strand
AAAGGTTAGGCAATGCGTTTTAAACATGCTTTTTGTCAGCCTAAAAAATCTTAAGGAAGGGAGCGTCTGTCTGGACGTCAGCGGCGAGGTGGAGGGCATCCATCTCATTTTGACCTTGGCCGTCAAAGACACCGGGACCGGCCTTACCAAGGAGGCCTTGGAAAAACTCCTGGAAGACGGGCCAATCGGCGACACCTCCCTTGAGGCCAACCTGGACGGCACCCAGGCCGGTTTGGGCCTAACCAAGCGTTTAAGCGAGATCATGGGCGGCCACGTCGAGGCCTACAGTTCCAAGGGCCACGGCACGGTATTTTCGATGACCTTGCCGCAGGTGGTCGTAAGTAGCGAACCCATCGCCCGGGTAAGCGGGGCCGAGGACATGCGGGTTTTGGTCTTTGAGGAAAAACTCCCCGTGGCCAGATCCATTTCCTTTAACCTCTCCTATTTGCGGGTCAGGCACGAACTGGTCTCCACCCCGGAGCGCTTCAATTCAAAAATATTCACCGAAAGCTGGACCCATTTGGTTTTGCCCGCCTCGCTCTACCCGGAGTTGGCCGAAACCATAGCCGAGCAGGCGCCCGAAGCCCTGGTCGCCTTAACCATCCGCGACAGCCAACCCATGGGGCTTAAAAACGTCAGTTTTCTCGCAAGTCCCGTCCAGTCCCAGAGTTTGGCCAATTTCTTAAATAACCGCTCCCTTACCCCCACCGATCCCTATTTGGCCAAAACGCCCCAGGCGGCCATAACCATGCCCCGGGCCCGGGTGCTGGTGGTGGACGATCTGGAAACCAACCTCATCGTGGCCGAGGGCTTAATGGAAGACTACGCCATGACCATCGATCTTTGCCGGGGCGGGCTGGAAGCCTTGGAACTGGTTAAGGCCAACGATTACGATCTGGTTTTCATGGATCACATGATGCCCGAACTTGACGGCATCGAAACCACGAGGCTCATTAGGACCCTGGAAGATCGGCGCTTGGCCGATTTACCCATCGTGGCCTTGACGGCCAACGTCATCCACGGCACCAAGGAAATGTTTCTGGATCACGGCTTTAACGATTTTTTGGCCAAACCCATCGACAGCGCCAGGCTTGAGGAAATACTCCTAAACTGGATTTCCAAGGACAAACAAGTCCGGGCCCAAAAGAGCGCCTCGCCAGGCGAGGGCGATTTGGCCAAGGGGCCAGACGGGAAAGGACCAAGCGGCCAGGGCGGCCAGGGCGGCCAACGCGGCCTGGGAGGCCTGGGCGGGGGCGAGCGGGCCACGACCGCGGATGGGCTTAGCGAAATCGACACGCGGCTGGGTTTTTCGTTAAGCGGCGGCAAGGAGGCCAATTACCGGAGGGTTTTAAAGGTATTTTTAACCGACGCCAGGAAGGCTTTGGGGATACTGGAAAAGGCCCATGAAAACGACGATATGGAAGAGTTTAGGGTTTACGTCCACGCCCTCAAGGGGGCCTCGGCCACCATAGGGGCCAAAAACCTTTCGAAACTGGCCGGCGATCTGGAAACGGCGGGCCATCGGAACAATTTCGAATTCCTCCAAACCAAGGGGCCCCTTTTTATGGAAGCGCTAAGGTTACTGGTGGAAAAGGTCCGCGATTACTTAAGCGAAAAAAGCCGGGAAGCCGATCTCCCAAGGGAGCTTACCCAAAGCGATTTGGCCGAGGAACTTAGAAAGCTTAGTAAGGCTTTCGAGGAAGTTGACACCAAAACCATCGGGACCACCCTAACCGGCCTTAAGGAGAGCGCCCTTTCCGCGGAAACGGCCGCGTTTTTGGAAAAGATCTCCGACTGTTATTTTGAGGTCGAATACGATCACGCCGTAATTTTGATAAAAAATCACCTAATGGATCTCTCCGGCAATCTCAAAAAGAAATCGGACGGAGGCAAAAACCTACTTAATTAAGTAAAAAATTAAGAAACGACGGTCGGCTACCTAAGTCCCCTCCCCTTGTCGCGCCCTAATATTGGAACGTTTGGTAAAGGCCTTGATCGCTTAAATTTTTTTGGGGACAGCGTCCATATTGATTTTACCCGCCTAAATTAGCCCAGGCGTGGCCAGGCGTGGCCAGGGTTTGGCCAGGGGCGCGCGCCCGGCCGCCAAACCCATGGAGGTTTTTTTTACCGATGAGATACGAAATACTGTATGACCAAGCCTTTCCCGTGATCAGGATTTATCTTGAGGCCGGGGAGGGTTTCAAGGCCGAATCCGACGCCATGATCGCCATGAGTCCCACCGTGGACGTGACCGGCGGGGCGGATGGGGGGATACTCAAAGGCTTGGCCAGAAAGCTTAGCGGGGAGAAATTTTTCTTCCAGTACCTCAAAGCCAATCGGGGTCCCGGCGAGGTCATATTGGCCCACGCCATTCCCGGGGGCATCGTGCCCATCGTCTTGGACGGCTCCCACGGTTACTTGGTCCAAAAAGACGGATTTTTGGCCGGGACCGAAGACATCGTCGTTAGCGCCGGGCTCCAAAACCTCCTAAGGGGGCTCTTTTCCAAGGAAGGTTTCTTGGTCGTGAAAATAACCGGGCACGGGCTGGTCTTCGTTAGTAGCTATGGGGCCATCCACCCCATCACCCTGGACGCGGGCGAAGAAATCATCATCGACAACGGCCATCTGGTGGCCTGGCCGGATTACATGACCTACAAGATGGAAAAGGCCTCCAGCGGCTGGCTAGGCTCCTTTACCAGCGGCGAGATGTTGGTCTGCCGCTTCACCGGCCCCGGGACCATCTACATCCAGACCCGCAACCCCTCCGCCTTCAGGTCTTGGCTGGGCCTTACGAAGTAACCCGGGTTTAAAGCGGACCGCCAAAAAAAGCCCAATCTTTGGCCTTTGGCCAAAAAAAACCAGCCCGTTTAAGGCGCCTTGGGGCGATTAAACGGGCTTGTTTTTGTATTTTTGGGGTGATTATTTCTCCCTTATGAGGGTATTGGAGGGATAGTAGCCTGACTTTACCGTGACGTTGGGTAGGACTTTGCAGCCCGGGGAGATGAGAACGCCGGGGCTGGTGACGCAGTTGCAACCGGTTTCGACCCGATCGCCAATGATGGCCCCGAATTTTCTTAAATCCACGAGTTTGGCGGTCCCGTCGGCCACGAAGCGGAAAGGCGTCCCGACCATTTTTAAGTTGGCCAGTTTGGTGCCGGCCCCGAGGTTGACGTCCTGGCCCAAAACGCTGTCACCCAAATAGGCGAAGTGGCCGGCCTTGGCCCCCTTAAACATCAAGGTGTTTTTGACTTCCGTGGCGTGGCCGATGACGCAATCGGAGAGGGCGATGACCGACCCCCTGACGTAGGCCCCTTGCCGGACCTCGGTGCCCGGGCCCAGTATGGTGGGGCCTTTAACCATGGCCCCGGGCTCGATTAGGACGCCGTGGCCAATCTCGATTTTTTCGTCGGCCAAAAAAGCCCCGGGCAAAACCAAGGCCGCCCGGTTCAAAACCTGCCCGTCCTTAAGGCAGACGAAACGGCCTTCCGGGCCGTCGAGTTGAAAGGAAACCCCAAAAACCGTTCGGCCGTTATGGATGGCCGTGGGCTGGGTTACCAAAGAGCCATTTTTTATAATCTCGGAAACGTTTGGGTTAATTATTTGGCCAACGGTCGATTTAATGGACAATAAAAGTTCCCAAACGCACTCAACCGCGCCCACCATTTCGGCCAAGGGATGATTGGGCGTCAGGGAAAAAAATTTATTTGGATGAAAACATTCCATGGTTATGACCTTATCCAACTAACGAATTAAAAAAACAAATCCCCAGAAAATATTTAAGCTCTTTTATTGGTTAAAAAACCCCACGGCCTTTGGCCGGGAGCCCTGGGCGTCCGGTTTAGAAAAACGGCCGCCAAGGGGCCTGGGAGCGCCTGGGAGGCTCAAAGAGGGGTAATCGGGGCTTTTTTGAATCGAAAGGGCTCTAAGGGCCGATTTCGCGCGTTCCTGGGCCATGTTTCGAGGGGGGTCGAGGTCCCAAAACCCCCCCCCCGGTTGGGCCCGGCCCTGGGGATGGTTTTTTTGGTTTAGTAATCGAGGCCTTTTTTGGCCTTGATGCCTTGGCGGTAAGCGTGTTTGACCTCGCCCATCTCGGTTATGGTGTGGGCCAACTCGTGCAATTCCCGGGGGCAGTCCCGCCCGGTGATGACGATATCCTGGTTTTCTGGTCTGGTCTGGATGAAGTTTTTGGCCCAGTCCAAGGGCACCAGGCCCAGGCTAATGGCCACGTTTAGTTCGTCCAAGACCACCAGATCGGCCTTGTGGCGGGTGGCCTCGGCCTCGCGCATGGCTTTTTCGGCCATGTCGCGGTCGGCCGCTTTGGGCCGGTCGCCCACGAAACCCAAGCCCAGTTTGGCGTAATGGAGTTTTTCGGGGTGATCCTTGGCGTACGTTTCCAAAAAAGCGCTCTCCCCGGTGGGGGAAGATTTTATGAATTGCAAAAAAACGACCCGGCGGCCATGGCCCAGGGCCCGCAGGGTTACCCCCAAGGCGGCCGTGGTCTTACCCTTGCCCGGGCCGGTATTAATCAAAACCAAACCAGTTTGCATCAAGCGTTCTCCGATGGAATCCAGGCTTGACAAAAGCCAAGCCATGGGCGATCATTAAGCGATTTTTAGGCGAAAAAAAAGCCCCCCGCGCCCGCTTTTGGCCGGCGCGGCGCTTTGGGCTTAGAAAAACCACCCACCCCATCGCCCGGCCGGGGCGGTAAAAAAAAGGCTAACCATGTGCGGCATTATAGGCATTCTGGCCAAAAATAACAACGTCGTCCCCCAGATCATGGCGGGGCTTAAACTTTTGGAGTACCGCGGCTACGATTCCACGGGCTTGGCCGTTTTGGACCAGGGCGGGGCCTTGGTGAGGCGGCGGGCCTCGGGAAAAATATCCGTCCTTTCCCGAAAACTTGAGGAAGATCCCCTCGGCGGGCGGGTTGGCATCGGCCACACGCGCTGGGCCACCCACGGGGCGGCCACGGAATCAAACGCCCATCCCCTGGCCACGGAAAAGGTGGCCGTGGTCCATAACGGCATCATCGAAAACTACCAGGAGATAAAAAACGAATTGCTGGGTAAGGGCTACGAGTTTGAGAGCCAAACCGACAGCGAGGTGGCCGCGAAACTCATGCACCAAAAGCTTTCGGAGGGCTTGAGCCCCAGGCAAGCGACCGTTGAGGTCCTCTCGCGGCTGGAAGGCGCCTTTAGCCTGGTCTTTTTGTTCGCTAATTACCCGGATTTACTCATCGGGGCCCGGCGCGGTTCGCCCCTGGCCGTGGGCTTTGGGCCGGACCAGGTGTGCCTGGGCTCTGACGCCATCGCCTTGGGTTCCTTTTGCTCAAAGATCGTTTACCTGGAAGATGACGACTGGGCCGAGCTTAACCACCAGGGGGCGGTCATAAAAAACGGGATCGGGCAAGAGGTCAACCGGCCCAGCTCCCAGATCGATCCCAGTTTTCAGCTAAATTTGGGGAAAAGCGGTTACCGCCATTTCATGCTTAAGGAAATGCACGAACAGCCCCAGGTGGTCGGCGATACCCTTTCGACTTTACTGGGCGGTTCCGAAGGCGGCTTGGAACTGCCCCAATTGCCCTTCGATTTAAGCCAGGCCGCTCGCCTAAACATGGTCGCCTGCGGCACTTCCTATTACGCGGCCATGGTCGGCAAGTACTGGATTGAAAAACTGGCCAAGATCCCCGTGGACGTGGACGTGGCCTCGGAATTCCGTTACCGCGAACCGGTCCTGGACCCAAAAGGCGTTTCGGTTTTTATCTCCCAGTCCGGGGAGACCGCCGACACCCTGGCCGCCCTAAAGCACTGCAAGGCCCTGGGCCAAAAGCTTTTGAGTATCGTGAACGTCCAGGGCAGTTCCCTAGCCAGGGAGGCCGACGCCCATTTACTGACCATGGCCGGCCCGGAATTCGGCGTGGCTTCCACCAAAGCCTTCATCGCCCAATTGACCTTGCTCGCGGCCACGGCCATCGATCTTGGCTTTAAACGGGGCTTTTTGGACGCCCATGAAAAAAACCGTTTGGTTAGGCTCTTACTGGAAGCCCCGGCCCACGTGGCCGAGATCCTGGCCAAAGACCAGGGCCTTAAGGAAATCGCCAAAACCGTCATCGCCCCGTCCCGGGACGTTATCTACCTGGGCCGGGGACACAACTATCCCCTGGCCATGGAAGGCGCCTTAAAACTTAAGGAACTGTCTTACATCCACGCCGAGGGCCACCCCTCCGGGGAAATAAAACACGGGCCCTTGGCCTTGGTCGACGAAACCGTCCCGGTGGTTTTTCTGGCCCCCACCGACCACCTTTTCCCAAAGATCCTATCGAACCTCGAGGAAGTCCAAACCCGGGGCGGCCAAATAGTTTTCATCGGCGATAACCGGGGCTATGAACGCCTAACCAGGGAACCCGCCGGAAGCGCCATCATCAGCCAGGTCGATCCCTTCATCGCCCCCATAGTCTACACCCCCCTGGTCCAACTGTTGGCCTATCACGCCGCGGTCTTTAAGGGTACCGACGTCGATCAGCCCAGAAACCTGGCCAAAAGCGTCACCGTTGAATAACGGAGCGTTTTACCCCAAAAATGCCCCGGGCGAACCGCGCCCGGGGCTTTGGGGGCGGCTTAATGCCCCCGGCGGTAGTCGGAAAAACCCCCAATCTCCAGTAACCTCTGGGCCTCGGGATGGCCTTGCTCGGCGGATTGGGTCAAGTAGGCTTGGGCCTGGGCGATACTGGGCTCGACCCCGTGGCCTAGGTCATAGCGCTTGGCCAGAAGGTATTGGGCTTGGGCGTGGCCTTGATCGGCGGCCCGGGTTTGCCACAAGGCGGCCTTGGCCGGATCCCTTGCCACTCCCCGGCCCTCATCGTACATGAGGGCCAAATCGTGCTGGGCTTCGACGTTTCCTCGTTCCGCCGCCCTTTCGTACCACTTGGCGGCCCTGGTCTGGTCGGGTTCCAAGCCCAGGCCTTTTTCATACAGCTGGCCCAGCGAGTACTGGGCCGAATCGACCCCCTGCTCGGCGGCTTTTTCATACCAGGCGGCCGCTTTGCCGTAATCCTTGGGAACGCCTTGGCCTTCCAAGTGGGCCACCCCAACGTTGTATTGGGACAAGGGATGGCCCTGTTCGGCGGCCTTTTCAAACCACTGGGTGGCTTTTTGGGGATCCCGGCTTAGGCCATGCCCGGTCGCGTAACGCACCCCCACCCCGTACTGGGCCTCGACGTGCCCCTTTTCGGCGGCCCTCAAAAACCATTCGGCGGCCTGGCTTTGGTCTTCCGGCAGGCCGTGCCCGTAGGCGTAAATCACCCCAAGCATGAACTGGGCCTGGCGCTGCCCTTTTTCCGCGGCTTTTTGGTACCACTGGGCCGCCTGGGCCCGATCCCTAGCCACGCCCACGCCCTTGTAATACATCTCCCCCAATAAATACTGCGACAATTCGTGATTCTGTTCGGCGGCCTTTAAATACCAAGCCGCGGCTTCCTTTTGGTCAAAGTCAACCTCCTCGCCCCTAGAATGCAAATAACCCAAAGCGTACTGGGCCTCCGGGTCACCCCGCTCGGCCTTTTCCAATAGCCCCTTGACCCGATCGCTTGGCGGGGCTTTTTTTTTGGCCGCGATTAGCCCGACCCTGGCCCCGACCGAGGCCAAATCCGGCGCGGCCAAAGCCGGCGCGGCCAAAAACGGCTGGGCCACCCGGAAAAGGGATGGGCAAACTAATAGGCCCGCGAACCAGGCCAAAACGAGCGATAAGGCAAACGGTTTGGGCATTTTTGACTCGTCGGTTAAGGGCGTCCGAAGCGGCCCGATTTTGGCCGCTTCGGACGGACAATTGGGTCAGGCCTCCTCGGCCAGGCGGGTCAGGCCTCCTCGGCCAGGCGGGCCAGGTAATCCGGCGAGGGGGCGAAAAAGAGGGTCCCGGTGACGGCCGTGGAAAAATCCAGGAGCCGGTCGGTATTGCCCGGGGGATCGCCCAAAAACATGTTTTCGAGCATCCGCCTGGTCGTGGAGAACTTCCCGGCGTAACCCAAAAAGTACGTCCCGTACTCGCCCTTGGAAGCGTTGGCGAAGGGGATGTTGGCCCGGACGATCTTTAGCTCCTCGCCGTCTTCGCCCTTAATGTTGGTGACGGCGTTGTGGGCGTTTTCGGGCTTGGCGACGTCCGATAGTTCCAGATCGTTAAACTTGCGGCGGCCGATGGCCTTTTCCTGCTCCTCAACGGTAAGGCCCTCCCAGCCTTTCATGTCGTGCAGGTACTTTTGGATCAAGACGTAGGAGCCGCCGGAGAAATCGGCCTTCCCGGTCTTTTTGGGATCGGGGGCTATGGTGGCAAACCCAAAAGTATCGTCTCCGGTGGGGTTTTCCGTGCCGTCGACGAATCCGACCATGGCCCGGCCGTCAAAGTTCCTAAAACCGTGGGTCTCGTCGATGGAATCGACCGCGCCCTCCAGGGTTTGGCTGATTATGCCCGAGAGTTCCTGGCAGATATCCATGCGAGCCGATCGCAAGTGAATAAAAACGTCGCCCGGGGTCGAGGGGGCCTGGTGTTTTTCGCCCTTGATGGGCTCAAAGACGGCCAGTTCCTCGGGAACCGGCCAGCCCTTAAAAAGCTTTTTCCAAGCCGGGGCCCCAAAAGCCACGACCGCGCCGGTCGCGGAATCCGGGAACCGGTTAAGCTCGCTTCTGACCAAGGCGTCCAATTTCCCACAGACTTCCATGAGTTTTGGCTTGGCCTTCTTGTAATCTCGAATGCCCAAGACCATGATGATGGCACACTTTCCGGGACTGGCCGTTACGTCCTGTACTCCGCTCATAAACGCGCTCCTAAAACCGAAGGTCATCGGTCGGTCATTACCCCGCGATTAGGGTGGTCATTAAAAAGGTTCAAAAAAACAAGTTCAAAACGAAAAAGAAAAAATATTAAAAAAAAGGCCATTTTTTATTTAAAAGAAGCGATTTCGTCTGGTAGAAAGGCGTTTTTTTTGGTAAAATAATTTTTTTATTCGATAACCGTCACTTAAACATACCTAGCCCATTGATAAAACATGCCCAAAACGCTAGTCAAATATGTTTAATTTACTAAAATTAAATATATTTAACCAAATTGGATAAATTTAGAATGGTTTCACTGCCAAATTCTTTTTGAAGTTCGACCAGGTTTTCGGTCAAGGTCCGGGAAATGGGCGCGAGTATGGCCCGAAAATCCCTGGTTTCTTGGTTACGCATTAAGCAATCTAGGAATTTCCCGAGGTAGGTATCGGCGATGGCAAAGCGCGGCAAGGCGGCCAGGAAAAGCCGGTCCATAAGCAAGGGGTCGGGAAAACGGCAACTGGCCAATAAGTAAAGGGCCATGTGGGCGAAGGACTCCTTGTCGTGGCCGTCCTTAAGGTTAGCGACCAGGTCACCAAAGGCGGGCAGAAATCGTTGGTTTAGGGTTTTGTCGGGGTTAATTAGCTTAAGCAAGGCCAAATTTGGGGTCTCGGGCATGTTCTCGATAAAGAAATTTTTGTGTTTGGCGCAAAAAAGGAAAAACCCCACGTTTTTTTTCGGGTTCGAGAGCGGATGGCGGCATTGGCTTAGGGCCGCGGTCAAAACCGATTCGAGCAAAAACTCGAAACTCCCTCGATGGCTAAGGTCTTTTAGCCCATTTAGGCGGGCCAATAGCCGATCCGGATCGTCGGTTTGGATTTTTTTAAAATAATCGCGACAGTTCTCGGCCAGCCTGGTCGCGTGATTTTTGCCCGGGTAAAGTAATTTTATGTCTCTTTGGGCTAGATAATCGTCGATCAAAGAAGTGTCTTTGTCGGAAAATAGCCATAATTTTACCAAAACGTCGTGACTTAAACTATCAAGCATCGGTGAAAAACGCCCCAATGGCATGAACAAAGATGGCCAAAAGTCGGCGAATTCGCCAAAAACCCGGGCCGGGAACGGGCCAAAGGGGTCCCGGTCGTATAAACAAAGGTTGGCGGTTTTAACCAGTTCGTTAAATTCCAAGGCCAAAGCCGTTTTGACCAGTTTTTTGAGGGCCTGGCTTTTTTGGGGGTTGGCGTTGTCCCGAGTCGATCTAAGGGCGTCGTCATGGTACCTTTGGCTTAGGGCATCCATGGCCAAACTGGCCAGTAGGCATTTTTCGGCCGACGACCAAAGCGGCCATTGGGACATAACTTGCAGGCCATGGTATTTGGACATGGTGGAGGCCGAGGCAAGGTATCGGTGGATTTCTTTCGCCCGCCCATCCATCCGGTTCGTTTCGGCCAAAAACCAAACCTTGAAGGAGTCCAGCCACATGGTGTTGGCGTTTTTGTCCAAAAAGGAAAAGGTGACGTTGGCCATGGTGGAGACGGCCGGGCTCTCGATTTGGGCCAAGGCGTTTTTCAAACCGTTAAGGTTCAACCGATCCAAGTCGAAGCTCATGAATTTGAAATCGGTGGGTTGGCTTAAATAAACCATCTTGTAAAGCCGGGCCAGTTCGTTTAGGCCCAAAAAAACCGAGGCCTCGTCCAAGCCAAAGGCCATGGGCACCAAAGACTCGGCCAGATTGGCGAAATCGATAACGTCGGCGTTTATTTTGGGTTGGGCCATTTTGGGCAAACCTTGGTCGAGCTTGGCGACCAGGGTTTTTCTTTCCTCAAACCTTTTGGAAACCTCGGCGCCAAGGTTCCCGGTTTGGCGGCTTCGCATCTTGGCCCAGCAATCGGGCAAATGCCTAAGTTTGGTGTCGATCTTGACCGGCTGGTAACCGGGCGAAAGGACGTTTAGGGAGTCGAGGGTAATGGCCGCGCAATCCTTAAATAAGGATCCGTCCAAACCGTCGCAGGAACCGGCGAGTTCTTGGGCCAAATCAATGGCCGACCCATAGTCATGCTCTTCAAACAAGACCCTGGTCAAATGGTTGTAAAGGGCGTAGGGCTTAAGCATAAGCCAAGCCGAAAGCCGCGGGTCGTCCCCATGGACGTCCAAAAACCCCAAAAAATTAGGCCAATCGCCCACCTCCCAAAATTCCCAGGCGCCGAATATGGGATTATCGTTCCCGTCGCCAATGGATTTAAAGCCCTCGCCCTGGGTCGGCCGGTCGTAAAGGCCGGGCGAGTTTTCCCCGAAGGGGATTTCCCCCGGCGCCAAGTCCGAAGGGTCCGAGTAACCAAAGGTCCCAAAGGCGTTGGCCGCGTAAAGCTCGTTTAGCTTTTTGACGTCTATCCCGCCCGTCCCCAACCGCGCCGGCCGGGCCCGGCGGGGCCTTTCCGCCAAGGCCCCCGGCCGCTTGGCGTTTTGGCTCCTGGGGGGCTTACGACTTTTCGACTTTTTGTTTTTCTTTCCCATGGTCTTCCGGCGGCTAAAATACGCCCATCATAAAAAGCGATCGAAGGCCGGGCCAAAATAGGCCGGGCCTCAATCGATTAAAGTAAGTAACTTGGTTTCCAGCTCGCCCACGATGGCGTCGATCGGATCAGGGCGCGACAGGGCCGTTTGGTAGGCTTCCAGGGCCGCCCTAACCTTTTGGGCCAAGGTGGGGTCGGTTTGTTTTTTCAAAAAAACCCGGGCCCGGCGAACGTGGTAATTTACCGCCAAACCCCCGTCGGGCGAATAGGCGTCCTCGTAAGTCGCGTCCAGGTCGGAAATCTCCGTTTGGTCCGGTGAGCCTTTAAGCCTTTCCCCAAACCCGGCCCTACCAAAAACCCCCAGCGCCTGGCCCTGGGCCCCTTGGGCCTTAGCCCCTTGGGCCTTAGGCCCTTGGCCCTTAGCCCCTTGGCCCGGGGCCTTGGCCCCGGCCGGGCTTGGTTCCGAGACTTGCCGGTAAACGTCGTCTTTGGGATCTTTGGTAAATTTTACGTTGGAATCGCCGTCAAAGGCCATCTCTAACCGGCCGGCCTGGTGAAAGGAGATCGCAAACTTGCTTTGGCCGGCGCATTTATAGGGCCTTAAGTGAAACAAGCCATTGACGTCGATGGAAAATTCCAAGGTAATGGAGGAATCCAAGTACGTGTTGCCCACCATGATACTAAAGGTTCCGAGAAAGTCGGTATCCGGGGACCCGGGATCGAGGCCGTCAAATAATTGGACTTCGATCTTGTCCTTAACTTGGCGGGCGAAGTTGAAGGTCGTGGCTATCCTGACCGGAAGGGCCGACCTGGGGGGAATGACGTATTCGAGCCGGGCATTTTGAAACGACAAATATTTCTTAAGGGCTTCGGACGGGGGCGGCAGGCCCTTTCTCGGGAGGCTTACGCCCCTGTGGCAAAGTTCGACCAAGGTTGGCCCGGCGATTTGGCCTTCGAGAATGCCGGCCTCCAGGGCGGCGCCCAGGGCCGGGGCAAGTTCCGGGTCAAGGGCCGGGGACTTACCGGTCGCCTGGCTTAAAGCCAGGCCTAAAGCTTGGCTTGGCGATTGGGGCGCCTCGGTCGCCAAGGCGGTCATTTTGGCCGGGCCAAAGCGTTTGGAAAATTTTTCCCAAACCAGGGGCATCCGGGCCTGGCCCCCAACCAAGACCACTTGGTCTATCCGGTCGGGGACGATTTTGACCAGGGCCATGACCCTTTCGACCGCGGCCATGAGCATGGTCAAAAAGTCGTCAAGGGCGCTTTTTACTTCCCCGTAGGTTACTTCCAGGGCCAAGTCGAAGGCGCGGCCCATAAAAGGCAAATCGACGAAATCGAGGGCCTGGCTGGCCTTGGCGTCATTTAAGGTGGTTTTTAGGCGAGCGGCGGCCAGTATTATTGGGCCAAGGGCCTCTTCCTTAAAGCCCAGGCCCGATACGGTAGGCCGCATGACGCTCTTATTGGGGCCCAAAAACGAGGCGGGGGGCGATTGTGAAAGCTCCCTAACCCGGCGCCTAAAATGGGGAGTTCCGTTAAGGCGCTTAAAAAACTCGCCAATGACATGGCGGGCGATGGCCTTGTCAAATTCTCGCCCGCAAAACTGGGTATCGCCCAGGGTGGACAAAACCTCGATGAGCGGGCCGGCCTTAACCACCGAGATTTCCGAGTAAACGGCCCCCAAGTCGCAAACCAAAAGGGTCAGCTCCCTGGCCGGGTTTAAGTTCCCGAACTTGGAAAAGTCGGGGTATTGGTGGGCGAAATAAAGCGCGGTGGCCGTGGTTTGGTTAATTAACCTCAAAACCTCAAGACCGGCCGCGTTGGCCCCTTTTATGAGTTGGCGCCTCGGGGTATCGCCAAAGGAGACCGGGACGGCGATGACGGCTTTTTTGACCTCATGGCCCTGGCTGGCCCGGGCCTCGCGAATAAGCTCGGAAAAAACCGCTTTCGCCAAATCGGGCATGACTTTCCACGGGGCGTTTTCAAAAACGTTCGGACCCAAAGCCAACTCGACGGCCTTGGGCCCTTTTTCCCACGGAAAACCCTCCGGGTACCCAGAGACCATGGCCTCATGGCTCGAAAGCGACCTTTGGCCCCGCATGGGGACGAAACTGGGCCCATTTTCCCCAAACGCGGCCAACCGGACCTTCGAGCCGCCAAAATCGATTCCGTAGCTTTTATCGCCCATAACCATCTACCAAAGACCCATCCATCGTTGAAAATTTATTCAAACGTTATCGGGATTAAACGATTTTTCGACTTTTAGCGAAAAACACAAAAAAACAATCAGGATCAATGCGCCAAAAACCCGGATTTTTAAAAATTAACTTCTTAACGGCCTTGTTTTGTTTCCCAAAGTTTTCTTTATGGTTTTATTGATTTTTTCGCCTGGCCATCGTTTGTTTTTCGCGACGGTTGGCGTTTATTTCGTTGACTGGGGTGGTCAAATTTTATCCTGATGGTTTTTTATGAAATTTAGAAATTGTTCCATGACCGATTTGTCAAGCGCGATGCCGTCATCGTCAACGCGGAAACCCGGGCCATCGAGCGGCTCATGCTCGTCTTCTTGGGCTTCCAGGATTTTTATGGGATCG
>JAITLH010000379.1 GCA_031277995.1 Deltaproteobacteria bacterium | reverse complement strand
ACCGGATTCGGAGTCCAGTCATAATCGGAACCATCGATCCAAAGGCCCTTAAAAAGCTCCCGGCGGCCCCATAAGATATTTTCCATGGTACTGAGTAAAAGCGTTTTGCCAAAACCGTGGGGACGGCCTAAAAAAGTCACATAATAATTTTGTAAAAGTTTATATAAATACTCGGTTTTATCGGCGTAAAGATAATTGTCGTTACGGATTACGGCAAAATCGTTTACCCCGAGGGGTAATTTTTTCAAATTTACCGTCATCTTCACCCCCCGATAGGCCAATAATCCAGCACTTGATTTTGAGAGTGGATATTAAATACCTCAGTAACGTACTGACTCATTTAAATTTTGATTCATGTTAACACGCTCAGATATAAATCGCAAATTATTTTTTATCTTCAAAATGGGGCCGGAGCTAAGCTGCCTCTCGCGGTTTTGGAAAGGGCGCTTTTGTCTCGAAAATGGCCAAATTTAAAAAAATTAAGGCTAGCCTCGGATATGGGGATTACGGGATCGGGCCAATGGCTGGGCCTAAGGCCCGGGGGGGGATCGAAGCGAGGCACCTTGGAAAAGTCAGGGGCGCTCGATTGGAGGGGGATTTTTTGGAGGCGAGCCGGAAAAAAAAGGCCGGGCGTTTTTCGCCGTCCCGCAAGTAATGGGGGCGAAACGATGGGCCGACGCGCCGGTATTTTGTTTTGTTTACGGGCGGCTAGAAGCTTGGGGCCTTGAAAGTAAAATTATGGTTACCAAGCGGTTTTGTGTTATCATGAAAGGGACATGGGCAGGGGTTTTTGTCCCACCCATGGCCGCGGCGGCGCGAGCGCCGAAAAAAGAAACCCCAAGGTTTGGTTTTTTAACCCAGGGCGTTTAAAGGGATTATTTCAAAGGGAGGTCGAAACTTGAGCAGTATTTCAGGGGCCATGTACGCTTCCAGCGCGGCCCTCCGCTCCTTTGGGATCGGCACCCAGGTCATTGCCCACAATCTGGCCAACGTCTTAACCGACGGTTTTAAGGCCAGCCGGGCCCTTTATTACGATCTGCCCGAGAGATCCGGTTCCGGGGTGACCACCCAAAAGCTCTCCTCGCCCCAGGGGCCCTTGGTTCCCATCGCCGGGCTCCCCCCGGATCTGCCCGGCTCGGGGGTCATTAGGGGATTTTTGGAAACTTCCAACGTAGACGTGGCTAACGAAATGGTGGGCCTAATCGTGACCAGCCGGGCCTTCCAGGCCAACGCCAAGGTCGTCCCCACGGCCGACCAGATGCTGGGCACCATCATAAACATCAGGGCCTAAGCGCCTTAGGGTTCTTGGCCGGTTTTTTTTCGGCGCGAAATTTTAGCTTTTTTTTTAAAGGCCGCTCCTTTGGGGTGGCTTTATTTTTGCCCGGGGCCAGGGGTTTTGGGGGCTTTTTTGCCCTGGGGCCTAAAGCCCCCTTCCGGAGGGGGGGGGTTAGGCGGGCTGATCGTAGAATAGGCCCAGTTTGATTTTTAGGGTTTCGAGGTAGTGGCGGTGTGGATTTGGGACCAGGCGGATCACGGCCTTGGAGCGATGGACCTTTATGCGATCAAAGGGTTGGAGTTCAAAGACCGTTTGGCCGTCGGCGGTGAGGAGGACGTCGCTGGATTTTTCGCCGATGATGACCTCGATATTGAAATACAGGGGCAAAATGACCGAGCGGGTGGCCAAGGTGAAGGGGCAGATGGGGGTGACCAGCACGGCTTCCAGGCCCGGGTAGACCACGGGGCCCCCGGCCGAAAGATTGTAGGCCGTGGATCCTATGGGCGTGGCCAAAATAAGGCCGTCGGCCCGGTAGGTCCAGTAATCCTTGCCCTCGATACTTAAGGTTAAGCTTAGGATCCTGGCCGGGGCGCCCTTGTTTATGACCGCGTCGTTTATGACCGTGGCCTGGTGGATCACTTGCCCGTCGCGGGTTACGGAAAAATCCATGACCTTTCTCTCCAAGGTTTTGGCCTCGCCCGTTAAGGCGCTCTCCAAGACCTCGGAAAACCTCTCGGGCTCGATCTCGGCCAAAAACCCCAGACGGCCCATGTTGACCCCGACTATGGGGGCCCCGTTTAGGCCCCAGGTCCTGGCGGCGTAGAGAAGGGTTCCGTCCCCGCCCAATGATATGACTAGCTTGGGTTCGATTTTGGCGGGCGAGTCCTCCTCGGCCAGGGGCCTTTGATTGGAAATGGCTCGATGGATACGAAAGCGACCCTTTAAGCGAGCCTCGGTCGCGTCGGCCAGTTCCGTTGAACCGGCGTCGTTTTTGTGCACTATGACCACGTCATCCACGTAATGCCTCCCTGGGGCGCACCTTTCCCCCTTCGCCAAGAGCGATTGAAAAAAGAGCCCTTTGCATGGTGATCGACTGTTTTATACCACATATCCTGCCCAAAAAAAACATGGGAAATAATCAATTAAAAAAGTTTTGGAAAATAGGCCAAAAACCGGGGAGTCGGCTGGCGCCCAAGCCAGCCTGGGGAAAAGGGTTTTTGGGAAGGGATTGCCCCCATCTCAAGCGGGCCCGGGAAGGGGTCAAACAGGCCGGGTTTTGAAGCCGGATTGGGCGAGGGGGGTAGCGGGTCAAGGTTTTTGGGGATTTCATGACCCCATGACCGGGGGCCATGAAATTAGGGGAAAATTTCGTGCGGGGGGCCTATTTGTGCTAAACTTGGGTCATCGTTTGGGTCTTTTTTGGCGGTTGGTCGGAGGTTTTCGCTTTTTGGCGAGAAAGCCATCGCCGTTTTAAATTGACCTTTTTAAATTGACCTTGGGGCCAGAAATTTTTTTTAAAAGTTTTCGCGAAATAACGCGGAAAAACTTCGGTTCGCGTTTGGAGAAAAAATGCTAAAGTGGG
>JAITLH010000321.1 GCA_031277995.1 Deltaproteobacteria bacterium | reverse complement strand
CATAAAATTATTTTTATTTAATAAAATTAAAAATAAATATCTTTAACCAAAACCGGTCAAACCAACAAATACGCTAGCCCATTAAGTAAACGTCTTTTTGGTTAACGGACCTGTAAAATCACATTTTAACCAATAACTTCTCTCCTTAAGTAAAAAAACATCGACCAATAATCGCTTCTTTGAAGCCGGCCCGGGGCCCGGCCCGGGGCGTCTGGCCGGACCGTCTGGCCGGACCGTCTGGCCGGATCGGGGTACCAATTTTGGCCCTGGCCAAAACGGCCGTAAAGGCCCCTGGGAGCGCTTGGGAGCCCTCGGGGGTGTTATGGGCACCATTGGGCCGGCGAAACGCGACAGCGGGCCTATTAGACCCGTTCGCGGGGCGCTTTGGCTGGAAGGTGAGGTAGGATTTTTCGAGGGGACAAAAGGCGGGGTTTTTAAAACCAAGGCGCCCCCGTTTCTCGCTTGGGCCAAAGGGCTTGGGGGCTACCTTTGGTTTGGCCCGGGGTAGCCCTATCGGAGGGGGGTTTATTTAGCCGCGTCCAAGCTTGCGCTTGGTTAAAAGGTCCGTAATTAGGGAAGATCGAAAAATCCCTTGACAATGAACGGGAATGTTTGTTATTTTTTATCCCAATAACGTTCCCCATTGGGCGAGCTTTTAACTTAGGCCAAGAGACGAGTCTCAGGCTTTTAGGCTGGGCTGCGTTAGGCTTTTTCGGACGGGCGCCATTTTTTGTTTTGGCCTTTTGGTTACCCAAGCAATCCCGGGCCCAAAAACAGTATCGTTTGGCGCCTCCGAAGACATTTAAAAATTTAGGTTGATCAGTAACTCTGAAGACCAAAGCGCTCGGGTCAAACCGAGGGCTTTTGAAACCAAAAGTTAATTTTTCAACCGGTTGATCTCATTTGAAGACCGAGTAAAGCCAAAGCGCTTTCTTGGTCTTTTTTTTGTCCTCAACCCGCCTGGAGGAACAATGTTTAAAAAAGTCTTTTCCGTCTTGGCCTTGGCGGCCCTGATGGCCTTTTCCGCTCCCCTTTTGGCCGATCGAGAACTCATTAACGTTTCCTATGACCCGACCAGGGAACTTTACGAGGTCTACAACGCGGCCTTCCAGAAGTACTGGCAGCAAGAAAAAAACGAAACCGTGACCATCGTCCAGTCGCACGGCGGCTCGGCCAAACAGGCCAGGTCGGTTATCGAGGGTAACGAAGCCGACGTCGTCACTTTGGCCCTGGCCAGTGACATCACGGCCATAGAAGACGCCGGCCTCATCGAAAAGGGCTGGCAGGCCAAACTTCCCAATAACAGTTCGCCCTACACCTCGACCATCGTCTTTTTGGTCAGGAAAGGCAACCCCAAAAACATCAAGGACTGGGGCGATCTGGCCAAGGAAGGCATCGGCGTCATCACCCCCAACCCCAAAACCTCGGGCGGGGCCCGCTGGAATTACCTGGCCGCCTGGGCCTGGGCCGACAACGAATACAAACATGACGAAAAGGCCATAATCGCCTACATCAAGAAAGTCTTCGATAACGTCCTGGTCTTGGATAGCGGCGCCAGGGGTTCGACCAATACCTTTGTCCAAAACGGCCAAGGCGACGTCCTATTGGCTTGGGAAAACGAGGGCTATTTGTCTTTGGCCGAACGGCCCGGCGAATTTGAGCTGGTGACGCCGCCCACCAGCATTTTGGCCGAACCGCCCGTGGCCGTGGTCGATACCTACGTCGAAAAGAAAAAGTCCCGGGAACTGGCCACGGAATACCTAAAATATCTCTACTCGGACGAGGCCCAAAGGATGGCCGGAAACCACTACTATCGGCCCAGCAATCCCGAGATCCGCAAAGAGTTCACCAAATACTTCGATCTAAACGTCAAGCTAATCACCATCGACGATCCCCTGTTCGGCGGCTGGGACGTCGCGCAAAAAAAGCACTTTAGCGACGGCGGCGTCTTCGATCAAATCTATGCCAAGTAAACCCCAAAAAGGCCTTGCCGGAAACGCCCATCCGGCAAGGCCCATGGGCCAAGGCCGATATGGCCTAGCCCCATCAGTTAAAGCTTTTGGATTAAAGCTTTTGGGTTTTGGCGTTTAGACGTCGGCCTTTTGGGCCGAAGGTTTTGGGGAAACGAACAAATGAGCCAAACGAAAAGAATCATACCGGGCTTTGGTCTCACCATGGGCATTACCATGAGTTATGTTGGGTTTTTCGTCTTCTTGCCGATGATCTCCATGGCCGTCCAGACGGCCAATCTCAGCCTGGGCGAAATCGTCAGAGCCGCCACCGACGCCAGGGTTTTGTCAAGCTACAAGGTAAGTTTCATATGCTCTTTCGCGGCCGCGGCCATAACCTGCGTCTTTGGGACCATGCTGGCCTGGGTCATCGTCCGTTACCGCTTTGCCGGCCGCGGTTTGATTGACGGCTTAATCGAGCTGCCCTTCGCCCTGCCCACGGCCGTGGCCGGGATCGCCTTGACTTTTTTAACCACCAACAAAGGCTGGATCGGTGGCCCCCTGGCCAAAATCGGCGTCTCGGTCGCCTATACCCGCGTGGGCATAGTCGTGGCCTTGGTCTTTATCACTTTGCCTTTCGTGGTCCGCTCCATTCAGCCCATCTTGGAGGAACTCTCCCCCGATTACGAGGAAGCCGGGCGGACCTTGGGCGCCGGGAGCTTTACCATCTTTTGGAAAATCATTTTTCCTGAAATAAAACCGGCCCTCTTGACCGGCTTCGCTTTGGCCTTCGCCCGGGGCCTGGGCGAATACGGAAGCGTGATTTTCATCGCCGGAAACAAGCCCTTTCAAACCGAGATCGCCCCCCTAATGATCGTGACCCGCCTTGAGGAATTTTTGTACGGCCAGGCGACCGCGGTGGCCCTTTTCATGCTCCTGGCCTCCTTTGTCATCATGTTCGCCGTTAACCGGATTCAAATCAAAGTGGCCAGCCTGGTCGGCGACTAAGCCAGTCCCCTGGCCCCTGGCCCTTGGCCATGGGCTTTTGGCCCCTTGGAGCGAAACTTGAAACAAACTTTAACCACAGACTTGGGGAAAACCTTGGCGCTCGATCTTAATCCGGGGCAGAAAATTAGGCCCAACGCTTTGGCCGCCCCCAAAACGGGCGGGCAAAGTTGGCACAAAGGTTACCGGGAAGAAAACCCCGCTATCAGAAAAACCCTAATCGCCCTAAGCTTAATCTTTACCGTCCTGATTCTGATCCTGCCCCTTTTGGTCGTAATCTCACAGGCCTTTGGGACGGGCTGGGAGAGGTTTTGGAAGGCCGTGACGGATCTATTTACCCTAAAGGCCTTATACCTTACGGCCATCACCGCGGTCTCGGCGGTCACGGCCAACACGGTTTTTGGCTTGTCGGCGGCCTGGGCCCTTTCCCGATACCGCTTTCGCGGCCAGGGCTTTTTAATCACCCTAATCGATTTGCCCTTCGCCGTCTCGCCCATCATCGCCGGACTCATCTTCATTCTAACCTACGGGCGACTGGGCTGGATGCATCCTTTCCTGGACGCCCATAACATAAAAATCGTCTTCGCCACGCCCGGCATAATCATGGCCACGATTTTCGTGACCATTCCTTTCGTGGCCAGGGAACTCATCCCCGTTTTGACGGCCCGCGGCAGCGACGAGGAACAGGCCGCCGTTTTGATGGGCGCCGGATTCTTTCGAATCTTTTTTCAGGTCACCTTCCCCCACATCAAGTGGGCCTTACTCTATAGCGTAATCCTATGCGCCGCCCGGGCCATGGGCGAGTTTGGGGCCGTCTCGGTCGTCTCCGGTCACCTTCGGGGCAAAACCAATACCCTACCCCTCCATATCGAGATTCTCTATAACGAACACCATTACAACGAAGCCTTCGCCGTCTCGGCCATTTTGGTCTTCACCGCCATCGTCATCTTAACGGCCCGAAGCGTGGTCGAAAAAGTCTCCAAAAGAGAGGAACGCTCCGGGCTTCATTAGCCGCCGGTTTTTCTTAAAAATCGGGAAAAACCGAGGCCCAAAAAAACCATAAAGACGCTTTTTTTGGCCAACCGAACGCGGCCAAAAAAACGCGAAAATAAC
>JAITLH010000310.1 GCA_031277995.1 Deltaproteobacteria bacterium | reverse complement strand
TTTTGGGGACCCGGGCTTTAGGATTCGATATAGGATTGATAGTAACTCATCACTTGACGGACGAAGGATCGCGTTTCGCTAAAGGGCGGCATCTTGCCGCCGTAGCGTTTGATGGTATCGGGTCCACAGTTGTAAGCGGCCACGGCTAGGTATTCGTCGTTACCGAATTCCTCCAATAACATTTTAAGGTAACGGACCCCGGCGGTTATGTTGTTATATGGCTCTTGGGGGCTCGAAACGCCCATGGAACGGGCCGTGCTGGGTAGGATCTGCATGAGGCCCACGGCGCCTTGGGCCGAAACGGCCCGGGTGTCAAACTTTGACTCGGCTTGGATGACGGCTTTCACCAAGGCCGGCGAAATGCGGTGTTCCTTGGCCGCTTTTTCAATCATCTCGTTAAAACGGGAAGATTTTTTGTCAAAGGCGGGCTTTTGGGTGGCTTGATCCTTAACTTGAGCCAGGAGATAGGGGTTTGGGGCCAGGCCGACGTTAATGGGTTGGGCCGGCGTTTCCTTGGCCGGTTTGGCCTTGGAGACGACGGGGCCCGGTTCTTTATGGTCCAGGCGAGCCAGGGACTCCAAATGGGCCAATAGGGATGACAGGCCGACGACGGCGACAACCACGGTGGCTTTCAGGCAGGCGTCGTAAATTAGTTTCGTTATGGTAAGCTTTCGATTCATGCTATTTAAATATCAGTCTGAAAAGAATTTGTCAATAGTTAATTAACCCAGTAATAATACGGATTTCTGAGAAACCGTATGTTATAGTTCTTAAATACTTTGGAGAAATTTAGTCGGATTTTTTACATAGCTTAATTGATGGCCACTTTTAACAAAAGTATTTTTTGCCTGGAACTTGAAAGTACGTTTAAATCAATTAACGTCTGACGAGAATTTTTATTTTATAAAAATAGACTGACATTTGTTAGAATGTTTACCGCATAATAACTATTAGGATCTATATATTTTAGCCCGGGTTCTCAAACTAATTGAGGGTGAATCCGACCCAACTGAGGCGCGTTTTGAGTTTAATCGAGAAATTGGAACCTATACTCTTGGCCGTGGCCGCCTTGATTGGGTTGGCTTTGGGGCATTTTAGTGGACTTTCTGGCATGCTTGGGCCATGGGTTCAAATCCTTTTGGTCCTAATGTTAGTTGGAGTTTTTTGGGACATACCCTTTAAGGATCTAAAAAAAGGCTTTAGCGATCTTAAATTTTCCCTAACTTCACTGGCCATTAACTTTATTTGGATCCCTATATTCGGTTTTTTACTGGCTAAAATTTTCCTTAGTGGTTCAAACGATCTCCAAATCGGTTTCATAATGCTTTTGGTAACCCCCTGTACGGACTGGTACCTTGTTTTTACGGCCATGGCCCGGGGCAATTTGCCCCTGTCGGCCTCCATTTTGCCCTTAAACCTAATCGTTCAGCTGCTTTTATTACCGCTCTATCTCTGGCTTTTTGGCGGCCTGGCCGGAAAATCCGACCCCCTCTATATCCTCTGGCAGGTGGTCTTGGTTTTATTCGCGCCCTTATTGGTGGCCAGGATCCTCTTTGCCTTAAGCTCAAAGCGCGAAAGACTAAACCTGGCCCTAAGGCGCCTTTTCCCGGGCCTTAGGTTTTGGTATCTTTTTTTGGCCGTGCTTTGCATGTTTGCCGGGGAGGGCGCTACCATATTGGAAAGGCCGGATATTTTTCTCTTGTTACTCGTCCCGGTCCTGGCTTTTTTCGTCCTAAATTTTCTAATCGTCCGTTTTATCGCCTCGCTGATGCGCTTTGGCTTTAGGGATGGCGTCAGCTTGAATTTAACCACCCTGGCCAGAAATTCCCCCGTGGCCTTAACGGTCGCCATCGGGGCCTTTCCCAACCAGCCCCTAATCGCCCTGGCCCTAATCATCGGGCCCCTAATCGAACTTCCGACCCTGGCCCTAATCGCCAATGTCTTACTGCGCCTGGGCCGAAAACGCGGCGTTCCCGGCTACGAATAAAAACCCAGGCCCCGGGCTTGGCCGGGCCAAGTCCAGGCCACGGCTTGGCTGGGCCGCCCAGGCTTAGTCGTTTAAGTCCGGTTCCACGGCCCGCATGGCCAGGATGGTTTTTTCGATTAACTTGTCCAGTTCCCAGCCCAGCATGTTGGCCCCTTTTTCGATGACTTCCCTAGAGCAGCCGGCGGCGAAGGTGGCGGTTTTGTATTTTTTCTTGACCGATTTAAGTTCCAGATCGCTTACGCTTTTGGAGGGCCGCATCAGGGCCGAGGCCCAGATAAGCCCGGTCAATTCGTCCACGGCGTAAAGGACCTTTTCCATCTCGTGTTCGGGCTTGACGTCCACGGTTAGCTGGTAACCGTGACTTACGACGGATTTAATCAATTCGTCGTCGGCCCCGCCCGCCTTAAGAAGCTCCGGGGCCTTAAGGCAATGCTGCGTGGGGTAGAGCTCAAAATCTATGTCGTGGAGTAAGCCCACCAGGCCCCAACGGTCCACTTCTTGATCGTAACCAAGATCTTTCGCGAACCAACGCATGACCCCCTCCACGGTCCGGGCGTGGCGAAGGTGAAAGGGTTCCTTGTTGTATTTGGTTAATAGTTCCCAAGCTTGATCCCTGGTAAGCGCGGCCATATGGTTTCATCCCTTTATTTTAAAGTTAGCGGAAAACATAACCCCGGCCTTTTTGGCCAAAAGGCCCAAAAGGCCAAAGGCCCAAAGGCCAAAAGGCCAAAAGCCATGGGGTTGGTGTCGTCCCCGGTTTGGTTAGGGACATTAGTTTAGCATAGGCCGGGTTTTTCTAAAAGGCCCGGCCGGGGCCTTAAAAAAACCCCGGGAAGGTGAAAAATGTCGGAAAAAGTCGTATTTATTGGCCTGGGCCGCATGGGTTCGGCCATGGCCCAGAGGGTCTTGGAAGCGGGCCTAAATTTAAGCGTTTTTAACCGGGACGCGGCCAAGGCCCAGCCCCTCGCGGCTTTGGGAGCCAAGGTCATGGGAGATCCAAAGGAAGCCATTAAAGGCGCGGGCCTGGTTTTTACCATGGTTAGTGACGATCGGGCCCTTTTGGAGATCTTGGATGGCGATCTCCTAAAAGCCGCCGCGCCCGGCTTAACCCACGTATCCATGAGTACGGTCGGCGTCCAAACCGCGGAAAAATTGGGCCAAATACACGCCCCCTTGGGCCAAACCCTTTTGTCCTGCCCGGTTTTTGGCCGGCCCGAGGCGGCGAAGCTGGGTAAACTTAACCTTTGCCTGGCCGGCCCCAGGGCCTCGAAGGATCGGGTTATGGATTACCTAAGCCCCATGGGCAAGGTCTGGGATTTTGGCCCCAGGCCCGAGGGCGCGAACGCGGCGAAGTTGGCCGGAAACTTCATGATCGCCTCTTTGATCGAGTTACTGTCCGAGGCCTTTTCCCTCGTGGAAAACCACGGCGTTTCCCCCCAATCGTTTTTTGAGCTCATGTCCGGTAGCCTTTTTGACGCCCCGGCCGTCCATACCTACGGAGGGCTTATTTTGGCCGGGGAATTCGATCGGCCCGGTTTTCTGGGCGCCCTGGGGGCCAAGGATCTAACCTTGGTCAAAGACGCGGCCCGGTTAAGCCACACCCCCATGCCCTTTTGTTCCTTGGTCGAGGATAGGTTTATTAGGCTTTTGGCCAGGGGCTGGGGCCAGAGGGACTGGTCGGCCATCTCGGAACTCCAAAGGGAGGACGCCGGTCTTAAAAAATAGCTTTGGTTGGAAAAAAAATGGCGGGGCGGTCTTTTTTTGGTTGGGCCAAATCCGGCCTTTGGGTGGGCTCTTCAATGCTCCAAGTGCCAGGCCGAAAAATCGTCGCCTTGGCGCCGATAGGCGGCCGAGGGCCGGAGGCCGGCGGCTTCCAGGACCGGCAAGATTAGGTCGTGGTCGTTTTCGGCCAAGCTTATGGCCAGGCCGCAGTTGGGGTTAACCTCCTTGGGGACGGGGACCAGGATAAAGGGGAGGCCCTTTTCCTCAAGGAGGTCTTCGGCGTTTAGGATGTCGGTATTGGAGGGAAAGATCAAGATGATCTCGGGTCCGTCCGGAGGCATATTTTTTAGCGTCCTTTCTGCCGGGCCAAGGCTTTTAAGGCTTTGGCGCCGGTTTGGATCTCCTCGGGGGTATTGAAGGGCCCAAAGGAAAACCTGACCGAACCCCCGGGGAAGGTCCCCAGGGCCCGGTGGGTGAGGGGGGCGCAGTGGAGCCCGGCCCGGGTCAAAATCCCGTGCTCTCGTTCCAAGGCCCCGGCCAGATCCGAGGATGACCAGCCCTTAAGGTTTAAGGATACCGTGGCCACGCGGTTGGTTTGGTCGAGGCCCGGGCCTTGCATGCTTAGTTCGTCTATTTGGGTGATTTCCTTAATGAACAAATGGGTGATCAGGAGCTCATGGCCGCGGATGTTTTCGACCCCGGTTTGGAGCGCGTACTCGACCCCGGCGGCCAGGCCCGCCAAACCGTGGGTGTTGGCCGTTCCGGCTTCCAGGGCGTCGGGCAAAAAATCCGGGTGCTCCAAACTCTCCGAGCGGCTGCCGCTGCCGCCCACGAAGGTTGGCCGCAAGGTGACGTTTGGCCCAACCCACAGGCCGCCCGTCCCGGTGGGACCCAAAAGGCCCTTGTGGCCGGTAAAGGCCAACAGATCCACCCAGGAGCCCGCGTCTTCCAAGGGTACCGACCCGGCCGTTTGGGCGCTGTCCAATAAGAGCGGGACGTTCCCGATGGCTTTTTTTATTTCCCGGGCCGGGGCCAGGGCCCCGCTGACGTTGGAGGCGTGGTTTAAAACCACCAGTTTAGTCTCGGGCCTAAGTAATTTTTTAAAGCCCTCGGCGGTCATGAGGCCATCGACGGGCGGGACGATTTCCCAATCCAGGCCCTTTTCGGCCTTAAGTTTGGCCAAGGGCCGGGCCGTGGAATTGTGTTCCAAGGAACCCGAAAGGACGTGATCGCCTCTTTCCAAACCCAGTCCCGTCAAGGCCGCGTTTAGGCCCCAGGTGACGTTTGGCCCAAAACAAATCCGCCCGTTTTCCTTAAGCCCAAAAAGCTTGGCCAAGGCCTTCCTGGCCCGATGGATGGTTCTCCCGGCGGCCATGGCCGGGGCGTGGCCGCTGCGCCCGGGACTGGCCGGGGCGGCCAAGGCGGCCATGATGGCCGTCCCGACCTGGGGCGGTTTGGGAAATGAGGTGGCCCCGTTGTCAAAGTAGATCATGATGTTCTCTCGGGCATCCCCATGGCGGGGATAAATGAAGTAAAATTAAACCATAATTTTTCGCCAGAGACAAGAATATGAGTAAAAAAAACAATAACTCCGTAATTTAACGGTAATTTTAAAAAAGTTTTTACTCAATCAATCTGGGTGTAACCGCTGGTTTTTTCTTCCTCACGCTTAGCCCGTCGTTTTAAAAAAAATTTTTTTTGGCCCGGCCCCTTAAGGCTGGCCAGAATCGGCTTAACCCGCCGGCCCGGCCTG
>JAITLH010000302.1 GCA_031277995.1 Deltaproteobacteria bacterium | reverse complement strand
CTCGAGGGGTCCTCTTGAAGCCGGTAACTTATGGCCACGTTCGAGAGGCTGCATTCCTGGACGTTTGGGTGGAGGGTTTTTCGCCACTGGCTAACCGCCCGCATGATCTTGGCGTCGGTCCATAGGGCCGGGGACCTATTCATGTGAAAGGCGGTGGGAAACAAAAGGACGCTCTTTTTGGTTTTCCTGGCAAGGTAAACGGCCATGGGCAGATACTTGTCCCAAAAGCGCTCGTTTAGGCCGTGCAAAAGGACTATGGCCTGGGAAGCTTTTTCCGGGCCTTTGGGGCCAATGACAAAGTGGCGAAATTTTTCGTTTTCCTCGATTTGGGCGTCCGTTTTTTCGAATAGGTCGGCTAGATTGGCGCGGTCATCGCCCAGGCGCTTTAATAAATCCGGGGGTGGGGGGCTTGGCGTTTGGCCGGCCCACTTGGTCCCGGAGGACTTAAAATCGTAATTACGCAAGATTAAATCGTCCGTTAGGTCGATTTCGGGGGGCTCCAGGGAAAAAATTTCCTTAAGGTGGTTATGAAGTCGCAGATGGGTCATGGGACCTTTGGTTGGCCGGGGCGGTGTTTTTGGTTTGGGATTGGGGCCAAGCGAGCCGGGTTGGTCGCTTTTTTTGGCGAATCGCCCCCAAGGCCGGCGCCCCTTTGGGGCCCCGGCCTTGGGGGCGTGGCTGGAAAGGCTTAGGGGATGGTCAGGGTTAAGTTTAAGGCGGCCGGGTCGGGATCCCTATCCAGCCCCCGGTAAAGGGGATCGCCGTAGCGGGCGAAGGAATCGTGGCCGTCAAGATCCCATTCGTAGATCTTTGAGCCCAGGGTCAGGGCAACGGTAAGTTCCGCCGGGTAGTCAACGACGATGTCGCCGCCCTTTAGGGCCTTTCGATCGTAGATGCCGATGGGTTCTATGACCACTTCCAGTTGGCCGTAAGCGTCGGTCCGGCCGGACCCGGAGGGCGGGCTTAATAAAGTGGCCGGGGGTTTTACGGTGACGGTAACTTTTTGGTGGGCCAGGGCCGAAAAACCTGACTCGCTTTCAAAGGTCAAAAGTAGCCGCCGGGGGCCGGGGGTAACCACCTGGGTGTCTTTTAGCTTATCCAAATAGCGGTTCGGCGAAGCGCAAGAGGGGAGGGCCACTAAGGCCATGGCCAGGGCGGCCAAAATCGGGAAAACCTTGGCCAGGCCCCTCGTGGCTAGGGCGAGCCTAGCCGCGACGGGGGACTTGGGCGGCCGCTTTTTTGGGGCCGCGATGGCGCCTTGGTTAGACAAAGGCGCCGTCACGGGTGGCCTCGGGGTCCTTGGGGCCGTTTTGGCGACCGCGGCCCTTATTGAAGGGGCGGCGACCGCGGGGGTTGTCTTTTTTGGAGTCGCCCGATTTGGGGCCGTGACGGGTGGGGTGGTGATCGGATGGGTGCCGGTCGGTTTGGTTACGATCGGATGGGTGACGCTCGCCTTGGCCGCGGTCGAATTGGTGGCGGGGGCCGTTGTCGTCGTCGGACAAGGGGTCCGGGCGAGCGTGGCCGTTATGGGCGGCGTAATCCAAGGAGTCGAGACTGGCATCCTCGTCATCGTAGAGGCCCGAGACGCGGCCGGGCTTTAGGACCTCGGCCTCGTGGACCTTGCGGCTCGATTCCACCTCGAATTGGCCCGGGGGGATGGAGGGGTCGCCCGAGACCATGATTTTGGTCCCATAGCGCTCCTCTAGGGCGGCCAGATCGTGACGCTTGTAATTAAGTAAGTAATGGGCGGCGTCGGGGTAGAGGCGGGCCCGTACCTCGCCTAAGCCCCCTTTACTGACCATGTGGGTGATTTGGCGAATCAAGGCCAAGGAACAGGACTCCGAGGTTTTTATTTGGCCGCGGCCTTGGCAGTGGGGGCAGACCACGTAAGAGCCCGTTTCTATGGAGGGGCGAAGCTTTTGGCGGGTCATCTCCAGTAAGCCAAACTTGGAGATGTAACCAAAGTCCCTTTTGGCCTTGTCCATCTTGGAGGCTTCCCGGATGCGGCGCTCTATTTCCCTGCGGTGGTGATCGTCTCTCATGTCGATAAAATCCACCACGACCAAGCCCCCCAGATCCCTTAGCCTTAGCTGGCGGGCCACCTCGTCGGCGGCTTCCAGGTTTGTTTGGAAGGCCGTGTCTTCTAGGTTAACTTCCTTGGTGCCCTTACCCGAGTTTACGTCTATCGCGACCAGGGCCTCGGTGGGGGTAATGACGATGGAGCCCCCGCCCTTAAGTTTGACGCTATTTTGGTAAATCGTGGCCAGCTGTTCCTCCAGCTGATGGCGGGCGAAGATGGGCCTTTTTTCCTTATGGAAGCGGACGATTTTATGTTGGTTGGGGGCGATGTTTTTGATGTACTCGACCACCTTTTGGTAGGTCGGTAGATCGTCAACCAGGATTTCTTTTACCTCGGTCGTGTAGTGATCCCTTAGGATCTTTATGGCCAGGTCCTGTTCCCGGTAGATTAGGCTGGGCGCCGAGGCCTCCTGGCCGCGGCGCCGGATGTCTTCCCAGAGGCTATGGACTTGGTAGAGATCCTCGGCCAGTTCCTTGGCCGTGCGATCCTCGGCCACGGTCCTAACGATGTAGCCTAGGCCCGGCGGGACGGGCAGATCGTCTGAGATGGCCCTAAGCCGGGCCCTTTCCCGATCGTTTTCGATTTTTCGGCTAACCCCCACGTGCTCCCGGCCCGGGGTCAAGACCACAAAACGCCCGGCCAGGGATATGTAGGTAGTCAGGGCCGCCCCCTTGATGGTGGTGGGTTCCTTTAGGACCTGGACCAGGAGCTGTTGGCCTTTCCTTAGGCAGCGCCTGACGTCGGCGTTATGGATGGTGGCCTCTTGGTCCAGGTAGTATTCGGGGTGGATGTCGCACAGCTGCAAAAACCCGTTACGATCGTTACCGTAGTTGACGAATACCGCTTGCAAGCTTGGCTCGATGTTTTGGATTATGCCCTTATAGATGTTCGATAAGCTCATAAGCTTGGTGTTGGATTCGGTGTAGTACTCTTGCAGCCGACCCTCTCCGTCTAGCATGGCCACTCGGCACTCTTCTGGATCGGCCGCGTTGATAATGATTTTCTCCACTGGAGCTCCTCAACTTATTCTTGATTTTTTTTAAGCCCGTAAGGAATCTTTGACTTCCGTTTGGTTTTGGCCAAAGGTTTTGGGGCCCAAAGGGCCCAAAGGCTTTGGCTCTTCGATCTATCGAACGTTTTGATCTGGCGATCGTTTTAATCTATCGAACGTTTTGATCTGGCGAACGTTTTGATCTGGCGATCGTTATCGAGCTATTGGCCCAGGTTAAACTGGCGATCGATTTGGTCTGGGGTCTTTTTGTTTGGAAGTCGGGCTCCTTATTGGCTTTTGGGATGGTTAAAATTATTTACCTGATACATAAAGGCTTCCAGGCGGGCTTGGGTGTTGGTTTGGCTTTGCCCGTCATAGGCCAGGTTAATGGCCGGCATGCCCGATGCCTCTTCGCGCAGATGGCCGGTAAGGGCGCCCACGACCATGCCCGGCATGCAAGTAAAGGGCATGATGTTGACTAGGCCTTTGGCCCCGCGGTGGTAAAACTCAAGCCCTTTGCCAAGGGAGAGGATGGCTTCCCCCTGAAAAGAGCGGTGCAAAAAACGTTCGCCCAAGGCCACCGTGGAATCTATGGGCGGCTCCGTGGTGCCGTGGGGAAAAAATCCTTTCCAGCTTCTGGCTATTTTGTTTAACTCATGGTTTTGGACCAGATCCGTTAATATCGTGACCAGGCGCTTGCGCCATTGGCCCTGACGGTTGGCTCGCATGGAATTGACGTGGCTGACATAAAAGATCCATTCGGTCAGTGGCGGCGTTTCTATCTCGGCCCCCAAAGCCTCAAGGCGCCTTATGACATCCTCGTTGGCGAAGCGGTTGTGACGGACGTAAATCTCTCCCACCAGTCCCACCCTGGGTTTGGTATTGACGTCCTTTAATCTTATGGCCTGGAATCTCTCGCGGGATTGGGCTTGGAAGGAACCCATGGCCTTAAGGTTGTCGTTTTCGATGATGTTCTCCAGCTCGGCCAAGGCTTCCCGATAAGCTTGGTCGGCCGCCCCGGGGGTGGTTTCCCTGGGCCTGGTATGAAAAAGGGCTTTTTGGAGCATGTCCACGGTAATCAAGGCCCGCCAGATGGCCTTGGTGAGCTTGGCCCCGCTTTTGGTGGAGCCGGCTTGGTTTAAGGCTTCGTACATGCCCCCGGTTTGGTCGATTGAGAGCACCTCCAGATTGTCAAATCCAAGTCTGCGGGTGATGAGACTTATGTAGCGCCCATACTGGCCAAAACGGCAGGGGCCGTTGGAACTGGGCATAAACAAGACCGAATGGGCCGGGTCGAAGCCGGGCCTCTGGGTCAGCTTAATGAAATCGCCCACGCATAAAATAAGCGGGTAGCATTCCTTCCCGGAGGTCTGGGCCCGGCCCAGTTCCACGGTCGTTTGATCCGATTCCGGCAGGGCCTCGGCCGAGATCCCGGCCGCCCTAAAGGCCGCGGCCATGGTTTTGGTGTGATCGCACATGGGCGGGATGTAGATGGTTTGGTGGGGCTTGGGACCCCTGATGCATTTGATGGGTCTTAGGGGGTGAAAGTTTAGGCCCTTTTTGCCGCCGGCCGCGTCCCTAGCCTTTCTCGCGGCCAGGGAATCCAAAAACGCCTCAAGTCTCGTGACCGCGCCAACGTCCGAGGAGTGTTCGTCTATTTCGATCTCCAAGAAAGGCTTTCGGCCCATGACGTGTTTAAAGAAATGCAAGATGAAGGAATCGGGCCCGCAGCCAAAATTCGAAATATACAAGCCCTCAAGCCGCTCGTCGTTGGCGATGGCCGTGGCCACGGCCGTTATTTTTTGCCCGTAACGCCAGTAATGGGAGAGGGGCTCGTCGTGCTTGATGTCCAAGGGCAAGAAATCCATGGGCATCCCCAGTATGCCTAGATCCCTAAGCTTTTGGTTAAGGCGAAGGTTTAAGCCCGGGTCAAAGCCGTTATAGGGCCTGGCTACGACGATCATGGCCATGTCCTTGGGCCGCAAATTCGACAAAATATCCTGGCCTTTTTCCTTTAGCCGAGCCTGGAAGGCTTTTTGGCCCTCCAAGGCCAGCTCCATGGCCCTTT
Source organism: Deltaproteobacteria bacterium (assembly GCA_031277995.1). GTDB lineage: Bacteria > Desulfobacterota > Desulfarculia > Adiutricales > Adiutricaceae > JAIRNQ01. The sequence continues at coordinate 190 of JAITLH010000302.1, read as the reverse complement.
TGACCTCGGGGGCCGGGATATTTATCTTGGCCGCCAAATCGACCAGGGACTTAATTAAGGGCTTGGGCCCCTCGCCAAAAAAGACCGGCCCGGTCAAAAGTAGGGGCCTGGTGATATTTAAGGCCGAGGGGGCGGTGTAGGCCAGCGTTTGGGCGTAGGGGCAGGCGGCGTTATCGGGGGCCCCGGCCTG
>JAITLH010000268.1 GCA_031277995.1 Deltaproteobacteria bacterium | reverse complement strand
GAAACCTCGAAGGTCCGGTCGTAACCGATGGTTTCCCCGGCCCTGGCTTCCCTTACTTGGATGAGTTTGGTTTTTACGGCCATGGGTTTTTCCAAGGAGTTTATGAGATTTTTTGATTTTTTTAAGCCCGAGAGGGCCGGATCCGTCGGTTCCAAGGGCGAATAGCCGTAAAGTAAAAGCCCGGCCCGGCTAAGGTCGTCGGGAAAATCCGGGTGGGCCAAGATCCCGCCGCTCGCCAAAACGCTATAACTTATGTTCGATTTGGTCCGCTTTCTGATTTTTTCGCCCAGATCGTAAAACCGCTCCAGCTGGGTTTTGGCCCCGTCGTCCCCGTTGGTGGCCAAATGCGTGCCAAGGCCCTCGATGGAGAGGTTTTTTAAGCCGGCCAAACTGGAAACGATGTAGGTGGCCTTTTCCCAGCCAAAACCCAATCGCCCCATGCCCGTGTCGATTTTGAGCGTTATCCTGGCCTGGGCGTTTAAACGTTCGGCCGCCTTGGCCAGGGTTTTTATTTGGGCCAGATCGTAGGCGAAAACCCTTACCCCGGCCGAAACGGCCTGGTATGACTGCTCCGGGCCAAAAAGCCCGGCCAAAACCGTGACCTCGGCCTCGATGGGGTGCTTTTTTAATTCCAGGGCCTCGCCAACGTCCAGTACCCCCAGCTCCCGGCAACCCGCCTCGGCCAAGGCCAAAGAAGCTGGGACCAAGCCGTGCCCGTAGGCGTCACCCTTAACCACGCCCATGACCGGGGCCCGGGAAAACTCCGCTATTTTTTTGTAGTTCCTGGCCAAGGCCCCGAGGTCAATCTCGCAAACGTTAAAGGCGCTATCGTAATCGGTCATCTAAATCCCGTTCCTAAATCCCTGGCTTTAAGCCCCCCCACCTTAGCCAAGGCAACCAGGGCCCCTTGACCCAAACCCAGGGGGGTCCATTCCCCTCCCATGGTTAAAGCGCCAAAACGCTTCCCATAGGTCAACCTTGGGGGCCCATTTTTCCCACGGGGGAATTGCCATTTTGCCAAAAAATCCGCTTAATATCAAATTTTTTACAAGCCCGGGTCCCTTGGCCCCAGACAATGGGGCCGGGAAACGGGCCATGGTCATTATTGGGTAAATTAAAGATAGTCTATGGGTAATTTCTTAGGTCCCATGAATGGATTTATGGGCCTTACCATGAGCCAAAGCACGCGATCGGGATAGATCCAAAAGCCTCTTTCGAAATTTACCTTTGGCTAAACGCCCAACGTTTATCGATATTGTTTTACCCAGGATCAATTAAAGCGCTTAGTTTTAAAGTATGAGACTAAATTTTCTTTCAACCGACTCCATGATATAAACCAAAATTTATCACGCTTCACAATAATTTTCAACATAGAATTTTAATTAACTTTTCAAAGACTATCGTTACCCATAACTCACCCCATCAAGAGAGCAAAATATCACCCATCGATAACGATAACCCCAAAGCCCATCTTAATTATGCCCCAGGTTACGCCAAACCCCCAATCCCAGGGTAAAAATTTACGCCCGTCATCCAGTCCCTGGCCCCCCCAAGCCCCCCCGGAGGCGGCTAAACCCCACCCGATGGCCCCAACCAAAATCCCCAGTCGCGTAAGCCCAACCGACAAGCCCACGCGAAAAAGCCCGGCCCGTTAGCCCAACGGATAAGCCAAGTTTATAAAACAAGCTTATAAACCAAGCTTTTAAATCGGGCTTTTAAATCGGGCCGGGCGGCAAAAAAAAAACGAAAATCGCGCCCCCCAAAAAACTCCCTCCCCATAGGCCTCCAAATGACAACTTTTTACCTAAATACTTACGTTTACGATTAAAATCGTCCAATGAATTTGCTAACCTTGGAGCCGCCGGAGCCAATAATCAAAAATAGACCTAATATTAAGTTACTAATATACTTGCTTTTGTTTCTAATAGATGATAATATTTCGTAAGTGATAAATTTAACTAAGTTAGTCGATCCCTCTTTTTCTCGGCCAAGTTTACAGGCCCTTAAAGACCAACGGTCACGCGGAAAAAACGCTCCCAAGGTTACCCGCGGCCCAAGGTTAACCGCTGCCCAAGGGTGCCCGCGCCCAAGGTTACCCTCGGCCAAGGTTGCCCGCGCCCAAATTAAACGCGCCCAAGGCAAAACTCCGCCAATTTTAACGCGGCCAAAGTAAAACGCCCTTAAGGTTAACGGGGATTTCGCTCCCCAATTCTTCAAAACGGCGACTTGCCCGCGAACGGGCCTAATAGGCCCGTGGCGCGCTTGGGATCCCTTGAACCGGTATTTGTGCCGATCCGGCCGCCAAAGCTCTCCCAGGGCCCTTTTTGGGCGTTTGCGGGCCCGTTTTCGAAAGGGGAGAGATCCCCGGTTTTGGCCCTGGCCTCGGCCAGGGCGGCCCATAACAAAAAAACCCTCTTCGCCAATTAGGAGCGACCAATGGACCGTCAGGTCAACGGCGATTTTTTTCAATGGTTAATGACTTTTCTCCAGGTGGCCGAGACCGGCAACGTCCATAGGGCCGCCGACTTACTTTGCCTTTCCCCTTCGGCGGTAAGTTCCCAAATAAAAAAACTGGAAACCGACCTGGGCCAGGAGCTTTTTAGCCGGCACCGTAAGGGCATGACCCTGACCCCGGCCGGGCGGCATTTTAGGGACGAGAGCGTTCCCATATTGGAAAACGTCGATAGGCTTAGAAAACACAAACATTGCCAGTCGCTTTTAAGCGGTCCCATAAGAATCACTTGCATGAACCGTTTGGTCTTGATGCTGATGCCCGAGATATTGGATTTTCGAAAGCGTTACCCCCTGGTCGAATTCAAAATCGATCCGGCCTCGCCTTACCGCCTGCTTAGAAACATCGAGGAAGGCATAGTGGACATGGCCTTAAGCATCCAGGCCCAGTTTCCCGGAAGCTTAAAATTCACTCCCTTTAGGCCCAGCTCGGCCTTTCTTTACTCGCCCCGGGGCAATCCCTTCAATATTCCCCAAAACCCCTCCTGGGACGATATCTGCGCCACCCCCATAATCGCCCTAACCGTCGAAGGCTACGTCAACCCCGTTTTGGCTTCCCTCCCCGAGATGCGTCAGCCCGAAAACATCATCGTGGCCGTGACGGATTTTCTCCTGGCCCTCCACCTGGTCCGCTCGGGCCTTGGTTCCTGTATCGCCCCGCCCCTAACCCCCTTGGAGTTTCCGGACGATTACGCCATCTTCAATATCGATCACATTTTTCCCATCGGAACGTTGGGCTTAATCACCCGGCGCGATCGTTACTTTTCCCCGCAGGCCAAAGCTTTCATGGATTTTTTAAGGGAACGTTATTCGGTTAAATAACCCCCCAATATCTCGGCCCGATCCGAAAAAAAAACCTTTCCGAAAAAAACCTTGGCGCCCCTGGCCTTTCCAAGGTTGGCGCGGCCGCCCCAGTCGTTAAACCCATCGCCGGGCGGCGTCGGATCATGGTTTTTTTTGGTTTTTTTGGGTGGGGATAATTTCAAAGGCGAGGCTTGAGGCGAAGCGGTTACCACAAATGGCCGGAATCGGTTTGTCCTTACGCCATGCCGCCTACATAAAGCGTGCGGGGGTTAAACCATGACCGGGAAAAGGTCTACCCCGGTAACCTTAGACGATGACCGGACCGATATGTTGGCCAAAATAAGCGCCCCAAGCGATGAAGAACCAAGGCGGGCCAAGGTAATTTTGATGGCGGCCAAGGGTCATGGCGACGGGGAAATCGTCCAAGCCTCCGGATGAACAAAGACGCGTAGAAAGCGCGATCAAGAAGTGCCATTTTTTGGGCCTGCCCGAGGCCCTTTCGGATCGGGCCAAAATGGGACGGCCGCCGGTCATTAGCCAGGCCGACAAGGATTGGGTTAAAAGCCTAGCCGACCTAAAAGCCCAGGAATTTGGCTACGCCCAGAAAGCCCGGTCGGTAAAAAAACTCGTTAAACGCGTTCACCGGGCCCGCGCCCAAGCCGGCCACCCGTCCCTTGCCGACGTTTCCCATTCCAGGGTCTGGTCGATTTTAAACGGGGAAGAATTAAAACCCCGGACCCGGCGCCGGGAGGGGCGCGAACCCTAGGCCGCCCCAAAAAAAGACGTGATTTTCCCGGTCCATGGAAAAATGGATTTCGTTGTTACCCAAGGCGGGAAAAATAATTTCGTTACCGTTTCGGCTGGCCAAAGGCTTGGCCAGAGCGGCCCCCCAAGCCAAAAACCCGGTTCGCTTGGCCCCGGCGAGGGCCCCAAAAAACCGGGCGGCGTTTGTTTATTGGCCGGGCTTAATCTTGTCGACGGCAAGGTCACCGCCTTGGTTGGCCAATCGAACGAAAACCCTGATTTTGTCGATTTTTCGCGCCCGCTTGATTCCAAGTTTGAGCCTAATTTTAAAATCCGCGTCGCCCCGGATAACCAACCCCACGACGCCTCCAAAGAAACCGGAAAATACCTCGAAACCCGCCCGGGTAGGTTTGTCTTTGCCCCAAAACGCGGCCCTTGGTTAAACCTGGTTGAACACTTTTTTTATAAACTGACCTGTTCTTATTTTGAAAACATAAAAATAAACTCAAAAGAATAATTGATTGATAACGTTTATCAATATATCGCAAAAATAAACGAAACGCCAGTCGAAATACGTTGGATATACGACATAATCGGCATTGAGCTTTAACCCCCAACGTTATTGCCCAATAAAAAACCCTAATCGCTTGCCCCAAATATCCATTGATAAATATTCTTGGCTTTTGCCTAGCCGTTAAAACCCCAAGCCCTAGCCCAAGCGCCTTTTTTACCGCTAAAAAATTCCAAAACGTATAAACAATCAGACAATCAAATTTATCTTGACTTTTTTAATCTCCCCTGGAAAAATATTCATTAAACCCAGGCCTTATCGCCAAGGCCCTTTAAATCTAAAAAACCCCCGGCTCCCGCGGCGCTCGGCCAAAAAAACCCGCCCCAGCGGAGCTCGGCCTTAAAAAACCCCGCGCCCGCGGCGCCCCGCGACTTGCTTGAAGGCCCCAAAAACCGCGAAACGGAAAAAAACCATTCGGCATGAAATTATAGCCCTAACCCTGGAAAATCATCGCGACAATTTATCTTTTCCCGCGTTAGTTAGTGGTTTTTCCGGCTTGCGTAAACGGTCGCGCCAAAGGTGTCTCACCGCGTTCACGCGCGTTAACCCAATACGCGTAAGGGAGGTCATCATGGCCGATTTTAAGATGTTTAACCAAGAGATTCGCGAACGATCCGGAAAACGCGTAGGCAAGATTTTCAACCAAGAGATACGAAACGGCTCCAATTCGACCATCGCCAAAGTATTTAACCAAGAGATTCGCGACAGATCCGGAAAATGCCTGGGCAAAGTCTTTAACCAAGAGATTCGGGATGCCTCCAATCGCAAAATCGCGACCGTTTCCGAAGCGAGAAAACAAATCGATGGTTCGGACATACTGGATCCGATCTACGTGGCCGCCTTATGGTTTTGTTTTGTCAGGCGCGGCCTTTGACCAAAGCCAAAACGATCTCTTTTTTTATTGGCGTCCCCTAATGCCAATCCCTGCCGTAAATTCCCGGTGTCAATCCCCGGCGTCAATCACTGATGCCAATCCCGCGTCAATCCCCGGCGTCAATCACTGATGCCAATCCCCCGTCAATCCCCGGCGTCAACCTAACCCCATATCTGAGCAATGGTCATGGCCGAAAAAAGCCCTTTGGTCACCGCGTGATTATTTTACGCTGTCATCTCGTTTGGCTTACCAATCGTCGTAAAAAAAATTCTTCAAGGCGACGTAGCCGTCAAATTACGGGAATTGGTTCGGGAAATTCGCGCGAACCAATCGGCGGAGATAATAAAGGGCCATGTTTCCAAAGGTCGCTTCGAGCTGGTCATTTCGGCCTGGCCAAAAGTCTCGGTCAGTAAACTGGTCCAATTACTCAAGGGACGTACTTCCCATGAGTTACTTAGGTCCTCCCCGGCTTTGCGAGTTCTTTGTCCCGGCCACCATTTATGGGCCCGGGGTTATCTCTGCCATAGCCTAGGCGACGTCGCCGATGAGATGATTACGGCCTGCCTTGAAAACAAAAATAACCATGGTTACGATGGCGACGACGGTGACCATGGTGACGATAAGGACGATGACGATTATGATGACTATTGAAGTCTTGGCCGCTTTGATCTTTAAAAATAGCCAAAATAGACCGCTAGTTTAGCGTCTAGGCAAGTTTTTTAATTTTTACTCAAGTATTTGATTCATTTTGACAATAAATTTCACTCAAAAGCACCACGCTAAGTCGCGAAAAAACCCCGCCCGCCAATTATTCTCCCCAAACCCGAACCGGTTTTGTTTCCTCCAGGCCAAAAATATTAACCCCAACCCGGCGTAAATTTAGGGCCCAAGCCTTCCCAAGCTAAGCTAAAAACGGTTAACCCTCCCTTTGGCCAAAACCAGCCAAGATCGTTTAAATCGCCAATATTTGGCCAATCCGTAAAACCGACCCGTATCGGAGTTTTGACGCCGGACCTGTAATGAGTATGATTGTAATTTGAGTTGGCTTTTGGTATAATTAACTCCGGAAATACTCAAGACCAAAAAACCACCTAAACAAGCGGCTATTTTTCCCCATCAGGAGGCCAAAGGTGACGGAAGCCCTAAAAAAATTGCCCGTCGGCCTGGCCGACTTCCAAGAAATACGTGACGGCGACTATGTTTACGCCGATAAAACCGAGCTTTTATATAATCTCCTCCAATCTGATTCGCCTTATTTTTTGTCCAGGCCGCGCCGTTTTGGTAAAACGCTCCTGGTCGATACCTTGAAACACATCTTGCTAGGACACCGGGAGCTTTTTAAGGGACTTTGGATTGACGAATCCGACTATGACTGGACCCCATACCCGGTCATTCATCTGAGTTTGGCTACCGTTAACCCCAAAAGCGTTAAAACGGTACAAAACAGTTTAAA
>JAITLH010000232.1 GCA_031277995.1 Deltaproteobacteria bacterium | reverse complement strand
TTGAATTTTGACTAAACGGTTTTCGATTCTTCGCGTCTTTAAGCCCCTGGCTAAAAGCCAAGTCCCCTGGCCCTGACCCCGGCCCGGCGCCAGGCCGGCGCCAGGCCGGGGCGAAGCTTGTTGGGCTTGGGGCTGGGAAAAGATAATTGGCCAAGAGGTTTGGGACGAATAAAGATAGAGGGCTTGGAGGTTCGGGACGGGAAAAGCAAAAAGGCTTGTATTTTCGGGAAAATTTCATTACATTGAATGGTAGCTACGTAACGACTCTCCATTGTAATTTTTCCTCCCTAAAATTATTATTTTAAATTTAATGGCAAAAATTGAGAAATCTTTTGTTATTTTGTCTGGGTTAAGATGGGGTAAAATTGGTAAAAATTTAATTGTAAGCTTGTAAAATATACAATGGATTTTTTTAAATTTTTTATCGCCATTAATGGTTAGGTTTTGAGTGTCAGGGTTATTTTTTTAGGGCCAATCGATTTGGGTTTTTAGCGTCCCGGAACGGCCGTCACCGGTTTTCCCGCCAAGCGTTTTTTTCTTCCCCCCGCGCCGTCGAGTTTATAATTCTTGCCATTAAATTATTTTTTAAGTATTTATTAGTCATAGGCAGAATTTTATCTTGACTAAAGTCGATAAAATAACTAAAAATCTGCGTTAAATTAATTTTTAATTCGTTTTACGCAAATTATCGTGACCTGGGTAGCTTTAATCGGTTAGAGGGTTGGCTTTAGAGGTTAGTCAATCGATATTTAAAGGGTAAATTTATTGATCAATTCAATTAAATTTGACAAATTACCGTTGTTTAGGCTATCATAGGGTCAGTTCTCCGGAAGGCTTGTAACCTTAACTCTCACCCCTTTACGCGGTTTGGTTTACGCGAATGGAGGGACATGATTTGGCTAGATCGTTTTTGGCCACTTTGTTGGCCCTCGCCCTGTCTTTTTCCTTTACTTTTCCGGCTTCGGGGGCCAACGGTTGGAAAATCATTTCCTGGGCCTCGCCCCTGGGGCCGCAAGCCCTTTCCTATGACTACTTGTGTGGCTTGAAAGCCATGTTAAGTTTCATAAACATGTATGAAGGCGCCGACAGCGTCCCGATTGACATCTATTCCCAGGAAATAGACGACGGGATACCGGATTTTCCCGCCCGCCTCAATACCGTGATGAGCCAAATCCAACCCCATTTGGCCGTGGGCGGGGCGGCCAGTTCAAAAGCGGCGGCCACGGCGGATTATTTTAGGCGCACGGGCGTGGTTTGGTTTGGGCCCTGGTCCAATAAGTCCGATCTCTATCAGGGGCGCGAAGACGATCCCATCGGCATCCTCCCCACGGCCGAGGACGAGCTGGAATTGCTTATTTCCTACGCCAGAAAGCGCCTGGGCCAGGATGGCTCCCTGCTTTTTGTCCATTACCGCAATCCCTCGGCCGAACGCGAACTCGATTTCGCCTTAAAACTGGCCGCTTCCGAGGGTTTGAACATAACGACGGTCCCCTTGGCCACGAATTTTAGAAACTGGGGCGAACTCGAACAAAACGCCATGGGCATAGGCGGCATTATCCTGTGGCTCCCGACGGGCCCGGCCGCGGCCATCGTCAGGACCCTAAAAAACCGCTTGCCCGATGACGTTTTGTGGATGACCAACTCCCTTAACTCGCCTGGCCTGGAAGTTACCGAAATGACCGGGGGCCTGTGGGAAGGCATGATCTTTCCCTCGGTCTTGTATCCCAAGTCGGCCCTGACCCAATCCTACGACGCGGTGTTGTATAAATACGGCCCCAGGGGCCTAACCTTGGATTACCAAGCCTACTTGGGTTTGGCCCAGGCCCAAATCCTAATTAGGGCCCTCGTGGCCACCCCGGCCAACGCCCAACCCAAAAGCCTTCGCCAAGCCCTAGAATCCGTCCATACCGACGGGACGCTCCTTTACTTAAGGGAGTTTAAAACCGGCCCCCCGCCCAAGGGTTCGGCCTACCTGGCCGTGGCCACGGCCGACTGGGGCTGGCTCCCGGTCCCGGAATGAATGGGTTTTGGCCAAGACCAAAACGGTTTGGGTCCCGGCCGTTTGGGGAATTTTGGGGCCGGAATTTTTTTTGCCTCCTTTTGGAAGGAAGACCATGAGCGAATTTAACCCTAATTTACCTAGCCTGCGCTGCCCGGGTTGCGGCCAGAGCGTGAATTTACCGGCCGAAACTTGTCCCTTTTGCTCGTATAACTTTAGGGCCGGTCACATGGGCCCGCAAGCCGGGGCTGGGCCCAGCGCCGGGGCCAACTTGGGGACAAAGCCCGGAACCGGGGCCGGTTTAAACTTTGAGGCCGAGTCCGGCCGAAACAAGCTGCTTTTGATCGCCGGGGGAGCCGCGGTGGTCATGGTTTTGGTCTTTGTCATGTTTTTTATTTTTAGGGACGACAAGGCCGAACAATTGCCGGGGGTGGCCCCAAGCGGGCCCGGCGGCGGGCCCATGACCATTGAGCAAATTAGAACCGATTCGCCGGTTTTAAACCCGGCCAGGACCATCAACCGGGCCCGGGACGTGGCCGACACCGCGGCCGACAGAAACGAGGAACTTAAGAATATCGAAAAGGACTTCGCCGGGGAGTGATTTGGTTTTTTTTAAAGTTTTCGGGCCTGAAATTTTATGGCCTAAAACTTGCAGCGCTGGGGGTTAAGTTAAAGGCCGGGCAAACGCCCCCCGGGGGCGATTAAGCGGCCCGGATGGGGAAGGAAAGCCAGCAGCCATGGCCCGTTTCAAGTTCAGACTTGAGTTCATGATTAGCCTTAGGAAACGGCGCGAGGAGGAGGCGGCCGTAAAACTGGCCAAAAGGCTGGCCAGCATTAGGGAACTTGAGGACCAGATAAACGCCTGCCACGTCAAGCTGGCCGAGATGGCCGACGAACTTTCCGAACACAGCGCCAACGGAACGATTACCGGGCCCTTGCTTTTGATGTACAGTAATTACCAAGAAAAAATAAGAAAAGAAATTAAGAGACTTTTGGAATTATTAGCCCTAAGCCGTAGAGAAGAAGCTAAAGAAAGAGTGATTTTAAGAAAAGCCGTGGTCGATCGTCGCATCATGGAAAAGTTTAAAGACAATAAAAAGCTCGCTTGGAAAACGGATTTACTAAAACAAGAACAGGAACAGATGGAAGAGTTGGCCAGCTTATCGAGGGCCAGAAAAAATTTGGAGGAGTCGGATGAGGACCCAAACGCCATCGCCAAAAACCAACCCGAAACCGCTTAAGCCGCCCATCGGCTCCTACGGTTTGCCTTACGGCAAAACGAAAACGGTTTCCCCGGGCCCGACCAAAAACCCCGCCCCGACCAAAAGAAGCCTAGCCAACCTCTCGGAAAAAGATCTCTTCCTCCCCGGACTTGGCCCCGAGGATACGGCCCTAATTAAGCCCGAGGCCAAAAACGCCAACCTTCCGGCCAAGCCCAAGAAAAAAAATTCCCTGCTTTCGGCCTTCCTAAGCGTGGCCTTGGTGGTTTTGCTTTTTGGGTTGGTGGCCAGGCTCATCGTATCCGGCCTTTATTTAAATTCTTCCGACGGCCCCATACCCCTGGTTGGCGCCTCGCCCGCCCCGGCCAAGGCCAGCGCCCCGGCCGTCGTGACCTCGGGCTCAAATTCCGCCGCTTCCGCGATGGGCTTTATCGCCTCCGGCTCCATGGCCTCGGGCGCGGCCATTTTGACCACGGCCAGCCCGTTGATTCCCGTGGCCGCCGCCGACGCCGTCATTCCCCTCCCCCCGGGGGACGAGGATTTAAGAAGACCCCAAAGGCCCCCCTCGGCCCAAAATAACGCCGCCCCCCGCTCAAGCGGATCGGCGACCCTGCCCGCCCCGGCGCCCCAGCCCGTTGTCGGGCCAAGCCCAGGGACCGGCGCCAACCCGCAGCTGCCTCCCAACGTTAACGTTTCTAACTCGGCCCAAACCGGCTCGGCCCAAAATAGCGCCCGGGCCGAGGAACTGGCCAAAAAAGAATTTGACTTAAACCGCCGCGAGGCCGCCTTAAACGCCCGGGAAGAGGCCCTAAAAACCTTGGAAGCGGACGTTAACACTAAACTGGCCTCTTCCGAGCGCTCCCGGGGCGAACTAAATTCCCTCATCGCCCGAAACCAAGCCATTCTCGACGAGCAAAAGGCCCTTAAGGAACAGCAGCAAAAAGAAGACGAGGAACTAAAGGACGCCAGGATTCAGCACCTCGTGGCCGCCTTCAAGGGCATGAAACCAGAGCAGGCCGGGCTTCTCATAAGCAGCATGGATGACATGGTGGCCGTTTCCATCCTCTCGGCCATGCCCGGCAGCAACGCCGGAAAGATCCTGGCCATGGTCACCCCCGATAAAGCCGCCCGCCTCGTCAAATCAATCTCCGAGCAGCGCATCGACCCCAAAGCCATTTTGGAAGCGGCGCCCCAGGTTCCCAATTCATGATGGACCCAATTCCTGATGGCCCCGAATCCATAAGGCCCAGACTTCATAAAGCCCCCCAAGTCATGATGGCCCCAAATCCATAAGGCCCCAAATTCCCCCATAAGCTTTAAATTTTGTGGACCCCTAAAAAACGAAAGCCCGGCTTACTCAGCCGGGCTCTCGTTTTTTATGGGTTGGTTTTTTAGAAAGGCTTTTTGAAAAGGCCGCCGCCTTCAAGGAGTTCCTCGATTTTTAGGAGACGGTTGTATTTGCAAATACGCTCGCTCCTGGAAAGGCTGCCGGTCTTGATTTGGCCGCAATTGGTGGCCACGGCCAGATCGGCGATGAAGGTGTCCTCGGTTTCCCCGGAACGGTGGGAGATGACGGCCGTGTAACCGGCCTTGTGGGCCAGCTTAATGGTGTCCAGGGTCTCGGTGACGGAACCGATCTGGTTGACCTTGATGAGAATGGAGTTTCCGACCTTCTCCTCGATGCCCTTGGCCAAACGCTCGGAGTTGGTAACGAAGATGTCATCCCCGACCAACTGGACCGAACTCCCCAGCTCCTTGGTCAGCTTGGCCCAGCCGCTCCAATCGTCCTCGGCCAAGCCGTCTTCGATGGATTTTATGGGATACTTTTTGATCCAATCGGAGTAGAGCTTGATCATGTCTTCGGCCGAACGGGCCGACTTGTCGGATTTGTTGAAAACGTACTTCTTTTTCTTGGCGTCGTAAAACTCGCTGGCCGCGGCGTCCAGACAGATGACCACGTCCGTCCCGGGCTTGTAACCCGCGGCCTTGATGGCTTTCACGATGGCGTCCAGGGCGCTCTCGTTGTCTTTGAAGTTGGGGGCGAAACCGCCCTCGTCACCCACGGCCGTGCTCATGTCGTCATCGGCCAGGAGCTTTTTGAGGGTGTGGAAGACCTCGGCCCCGCAGCGCAGGGCTTCGGAGAAGGTGTTCCCAAAAAGCGGCATGATCATGAACTCCTGGAAGTCCACGTTGTTGCTGGCGTGGGAACCGCCGTTGACGATATTCATCATGGGCCTGGGCAGTTCCCTTCCCCCCACGCCGCCCAGGTACTGGTAGAGGTTCATCTCGCTCTGTTCGGCGGCGGCGCAGGCCACGGCCATGGAAACGCCCAAAATGGCGTTGGCCCCGAGCTTGCTTTTGTTGGGGGTGCCATCGAGATCGAGCATGATTTTATCGATGGCCGCCTGGTTGTAAACGTCCTGTCCGAGGATGGCCGGGCCGATAATGTCGTTGACGTTTTTGACCGCCTTCAGGACCCCTTTGCCGCCGTAACGTTTGGGGTCCTTGTCCCTTAACTCCAAGGCCTCGTGGCTACCGGTGGAGGCTCCGGAAGGCACGGCCGCCTGGCCACCAAGGCCGGTTTTCAAAATCACCTCCACCGAAACGGTGGGATTTCCTCTAGAATCTAAAATTTCCCTGGCCAAAACATCGGAAATAAACATAAATAACCTCTTAATGTGGCCTTTTACCACTTTTTTATGAAAAGTTTTACCCGAAACTCTTAGACAAGCCCGGGAAGCAATAGAACCTCTCAACCTCCAAAAACAAAAAAAACGATGACTTCTAAAACAAACGTTCGTTATTGCCAAAGAACGAAAAAATCTATCCAACTAACAATAAAAAAACATTTTTATCGTTAATCGATATCAACAAAAAATCCAGCCCAAAACCGGGCCAAAAATTGGCCCGAAACTAGCCCCAAACTGACCCCTTAGCTGCTTGGCTGGGCCAAGCCCTAAGCTTGGCCAAAATCGCCATCTCTCCCCCAGCCGCGAACGGGCCCATAAACGCCCGAAATAGGCCCCCAGAGCCCCGCCGCGGCCCCGCCTAGCATAAAACCACGCTCGGCCGATCCATAGGCCTCTACGGGGCCATGCGGCCGTTTTGGCCTCCGGCCTTATCTGTACTCGCTGGGTTCGGCCAGGAGCTCAAAATTGGTCCCGTCAACCGTGACCATGAGGGGTTCAACCTGGTAATCGCCGTCGGGACCGAAGTTAAAGGGCCCGGTGGCCCCGTCAAAGGGCTTGATGGCGCTTAGGGCGTTAACCAACTGGGCCCGGGTACCCGCCCCGGCGGTAAAGGCCGTGGCCAAGGCCAAACCGGCGTCGAAGCCGTAGGCGGCGAATTGATCGGCCACCCGCCCGGTGGACTTATTGAAGGCGTCCCTAAAACGCGTGGCTTGGCGCCTTTCGCTTAGGCTATTGAAGGCGTCGGGTATAACCGAGCCTTGCAGATAGCGGCCGGAATTTTTGGCCAGATCTTTGGTCAGCCAAATGGAGCTACCCAAATAAACCATCTTGGTGACGTCGTTATAGGCCATCAGGGGCAGGATCTGGGCGATGGCCACCGCCGTGTCCGGAACGAACAGGGCCTGGAAGTTTACGTTGGCCTGATAGGAGGTTGAGGCCCTTCGGACCGATTGGCCGCCGGTTAAGCGGTTAACCGGATCGGCGTAATTTCTCTGGTTAGGATCGTAGGTATCGATCGAGGAAACCCTGGCCCCCATGCGCTGGGCCTCGGTCCGGAAAAATCCATACATGGCCTGGCCATATTGATCATTGGGGTAGAGAACGCCCAAATCGCTTAAATTCAAGCGCCGCACGGCGTACCTGGCCACGGCCTCGGCCTGATGCTTGGGCGTCAGAAAGACCCTAAAAACCATGGATCTCCCGGTGGTGATGCCCAGCCTCTGGGAGATGATTATTATGGGCACCCCGGTAGCCTGGGCCGTTTGGGCGGCGGCCAAGGACTCCCGACTGGTCAAGGGCCCGACAATGGCCAAAACCTCGGGCCTGGCCGCGGCCTCGGCGACCAGTTTTACCACGATCGTGGGATCCCCGGCGGAATCCACCGTCTCCAAGGTAACTTTTGGGCTTAGATGGTTTAAGGCCAATTTTAGGCCGGCCAAGATGTCTTGGCTAAATTTTCCGCTCGAGGGGTCCGAGAAGGGCAAAATGGCCACTATCACCGCCTGCCCCTTAAGGCCAGTCATGGGCCCCAACGACGCGGTTCCGGGCTTCCTGACCCCGTCCCCAAAACTGGCCAAAACCGGCATGGGGTCATAGTCGGAACCCGGGGCCCGGGCCTCGGCCGAGTTGGGGTCCACCCTTAGGGCTTCCAACTTCGCGCCCCAGGGATGGGAGCCAAAATAACGCCTAAAATAATCGGCCCTTTCCGTAAAAAGGCTTTGGTTGCCGGCCAGGGCGGCTTGCCTGGCCAGATACCAGCTGGCCTCGGGCCCGGGGTAATTTTGCCCGTACTGGCGTTGGACCTCGATTAACCCGCCCTCGTTTAGGTGGAGTAAGCTCGCTTCCAAGCCCTTTTGGGCCGCGTCCCTTACCGCCGTGGTGGCCCCGCCAATGGCCAAAATAAAATTGACCAAGGCGTCCCTAAACTTACCCTGCAGATACTGGGCCCGGCCGGCCGAGAGCCTCAAGGCCGCCTTTGAGGCCGGGACCGTCTCCGCGACGGCCAAACTCTCGGCCACGGTTATGGCGTCGCCCGGCCTATTGGCCAGGATATACAAGTCCGGGATCCTGATTTTTAGGGTCGAAGCGTACTGGCTACCGGGATACTGGCCGATTAAGTTTTGGTAGGCCTGGGCCGCCTGCAGATAACTTCCCGCCCGTTCGCTGGAAAGGCCATACATGCCCAGCAGGGTTTCCCGCCTGGAGCCGGCCGTTTCTTGATCCAAAAGTTTTTTATAGGCCTGGGCCGCGGTCCGGTAATCGCCCCGGTCATAGGCCTGGTCGGCTGCGGCCGAGGGGGAGACGGGCGTCGAAGTAAAGGGTCCCGAGGTATCGAACATCGGAACGCAAGCGGTCAATAACGCGGCCGCCAACAAAAGTCCATATAATCTACATCGTTTGGACAAGTTTAAGTTAAACATTTAGTCCCCAAATGATATATCACTTACCAATATGGTGGCAAGACAAAAGTAATTATAAAAAATAAGCCAAAAAATTTACCAACTACCCGGAGCCAAAACCGCCCCTGGGCTAAGCCCCGCTAAAAAACGGTCCTGGGCCTTTAAAAAAAAGCCCTGGGCCCAAAAAACTTTTCGGGCCTTTTAAAAACCATCCGGGCCTTTAAAATCCGCCTCGGGCCGGCAAATCCGCCCGGCCCTTTAAAAACCAAGCTGGGCCAACAGATCATTGACCGCCCCTTGATCGAGCCGATTTTCGGCCCCGGGGCCTTTGAGATCGGAGGGTTCGGCCGAGAGTTTTTCGAGCATTTTATCGACCTCGGCCTGGGCGACTTTTTCGCGCTCTTCCTTGGGCCTAACCACGGTCGGGGTTTCGTGGTGGGCCTTGATTTTGGAGTTGACCGAAACCAGAAGGGTCAGAAGCTGAACCTGAATCTCGCTTATGAGGTTTACGATCTTTTTTATGCGCTGACCGGAGAGATCCTGAAACGACAAGGCCTCCATGATATGCGTGAGATGGGTGGAAGTGTTTTTAATCAAGGCTTCCGAAGACGAGATGGTCTGGATTATGGTATCTCGATCGGCGATGGGGATGGCCGCGTAACCGGGTCCCGGGGAACCATGGCCTTCGGGGGCGCCCTCCAAAGCTTCCCCGGCGCCCTCCCCGGCCTCGGCGCCAACGGGCAAAAGCCCCTCAAGCTCATGGAACAGCTCGCCCAGCTGGCGCATGTCGTCAAAGGTGGGCGCGGGGACGGGACTAATCACGCCGGGAGCGATCGCCTCGGCCTGGGGTTGCTTAGGAGCGGGGGCGATGATTTCTTCTTTCCCTTCCACGGGCAGGTTATTTTCCAAAAAAATGCTTTCCACGGTCTGGTTCATCTTTTTTAAGGTGGCCTTAAAATCCTCAACCGAGGTATTGGCGTAGAGAAGCCTTAAAAGCCCAGGGATGGGAAAGTTATAAAACCCGTCGTCGGGTTCCAGGCTGGCCGATTGAAGGGACAATTCCTGCTCAATCAATTGGGTCTTAAACTGGCCTTCCTCGTTTCCGTCCCGCATGGCCTTTATGTGGGCCTTGACCGATTCGTTGGTGCAAAACTCATAAAGCGTCTGGAAAACCACGTCCAGGTCAAACACGACCACGCTCTGGGGCTCCAGGCTCTCGGGCTCGGCTTCTGGCGCGGCGGGTTGGATATCGACCACCTCGTCGGGTTGGCTGCCAAAATTGTCGATAAAGGCTTGAATCTGGTTAAACTTATCCATGAACTCTGGGGAAAGACTGACCTTTCCGCCACCGCTCCCCTGGGCCATGGGCCCGCCCTGGGCCTCGCCGCCCTGGGGCTCCCCGGGCCCACCCAAAAGGGACTCCAGGTTATTTAGGGAGGTCATCTGGGAATTTAAGTCATTCATGTCGGCTTGAATCTGGTCGGCCAGATCCATGATGGTCATGGAAGCCTTCTCGGTCAGTTCGACCACTTCCTCAAGCTGACCCTTGGCGTCCTCAAGATCGGCGCCGGTCTTGGATAAATCCGCGCCGGGGGCCACGGACGGAAGTTCGGTGACCGAAACCGAGAGCTGGCGAGCCAATTGGCCCACGGAATCGAACAATTCTTGGGATATTTCTTGGAAAAAATTATGGTCGGCCGAGGCGGCCTGGGACTGAGTCGGATCCGGCTCCGGGGCCGGGACGTTGGAAACGACGGCCGCCGGGGACGCTTGGGGCGCTTGGGAACTAATGACGCCCAACTTGGTATTGGCCGTGATTAATTCGGGCAGGACTTTGATGTGGTAAATCGCTTCGGGGGTGACGATACGGAACTCCCCAACGCCCAGTTCAAATCCGATTACCGGGGGATTTTCACTCATATGAGTATTTGTGTCCTCTCTGGTCCAGAATCGGCCATGGGTTCAAGCCTTTTTTTATCGGCCCGGCCTAGATCCATAGTTCGGCGTTGGTCCATACTTACCCCTATGAAAACTTCAAACTTTACGGTCACCTCTGGGCGTCTTTTCGCCTAATGGCTCAAAATCGCCTTGAGATTTTCGGTCGCCCCAAAAAAATTAGGGCCGCCCCAAAAAACGCCCGGCCCCATCCCCTTGGCCGATTGATCTTCACTCATTTGGGTTTATAACCCTCGGCCAAGCCTAGCCCAACCAAATTCAGATTGGCCAACAATCGCCCAGCCAAGTTCCGATTGGCCAAGCCTAGCCCAGCCAAGTTCCGATTGGCCAAATCCGGCCTAATCAATAATCCTGACCAGCCTGGCAAAACGCAACAAATAGTAGTCGTCCTGAAACGGTCGGCAGCTTCTGACCTCGCCCGACAAGACCACCCAGGCTTCCGAAGCGCCGTCGGACGGCGTGGCCTCGGACAAGCTGCCATCCAAGTCCAAACGATAGCCGGGAACTTTTAGGGTCAAAACCAAACGATCGCCCGCCGGGGCCGGGGCTTTGGACACCCATGAAACCCGCCCATCGGGGCGGCACAATACATGCCCCCATGGGTTTTCGCCAAACGAATTGCCAACCTTGTATACCGGATGGACACCAGGTGACAAGAATGCCGCCAAATCCATTAGACCCACCTGGGCGCGCTAAGGCCATTTTGCTCATTCACGTTGAAAATTTTAACAAAAATACTCTACCCAGTCAACCGGGCCAGAGCTTTTCTGCCCTTACAAGAGTGACTTTTTCCGTCTTTTGAATCAACCCTGAATTCCCTTCGGTTTAGGCTTTTACCGCGATGGGACAAAAATTTCTGGTCGTAATTGTTTATTAGCTATTATTCTAAAAACATCATTATATATAAGGTTAAGCATATTTAAAAAGACTTTTTAATTACTAAAGACTACCGTTCTAGGGACAAACGAGAGGGATCGGACGCCGAAATTTGGGGTTGACAAGGGATCAAAGCTGGGTTATAAAGTTCAAATCGCCGCGAGCGGACTTTCCCCGAAAACTTCCCTCGCGGCCACTGGCCTTACGTCCCATATGGCGCGGGAATAACTCAGCGGTAGAGTGCGACCTTGCCAAGGTCGAAGTCGCGGGTTCAAATCCCGTGTCCCGCTCCAAAAAATTTTTGAAATAAAACGCTTGGTCAATACGCCGCGAAAAAATTTCATTAAACCAATTTCTCTTCTTCGCGGTTTCGATTTGTACGCTAGGCCTTCAGGACATGATCTGAAGGCCTTTTGCATATTGTCGGCCAAGTTTTTTCCCGTATTTTTTTTCCGGTAAAAGGTTGGCCCCCGTTTTGTCCGAAATAAGCCAAAATAACGACTCCGCCGTCAACGCGAACGATCTGGCCATGAGGGCGGTCAATTTGTTTAGGGAAGGCCTGGACTGTGAAACGGCCGTCGTGACCGTCTTTGACGAATACTTGGGGACCAAGATCCGAGACGGCCTGGAGCCGGAAATCCGCCGCATCGGCTTGGGTTTTCAGGTCCCCTGCGGGGCCCTCATGGGCTGCCGGCGCGTCATGGCCACGGTCCTAGATAATGACCCCAACCTCCCCCACCTTCGCCAAGAACTCGAGAAACTTTTCGTAATCAAACACAAGGCCACCACCTGCCAATACCTGACCGCCCGTATCAAGTGGGGCGAACACCACCAGCACTGCGGCAAATACGTCTACACCGCCGTGGAAAGTCTCTATTCCATCCTCGAGGCCCGGCTGGGTAAGGAACTGGCCAATCTCCTAAAAGACATGGACGCCTCGCTCACCCGGCACTAAACCATCCGCCCAACTTTTTTCCGGGCCCTGGCTAAAAAAAATTTTCCCGGACGCGTTCAGATCGTTATCCCAAACCAAACGTTCAAGATTTTTCCAGCGAATAAGGTTGGCCAAACCGACAAAGCCCCACGGAGAGATGATGTCCATAAACACGATCTTGCCAGCCATCGGACCTATCATCCTGGGAATCTTATGTTTGGCCCAACCCTTTTCCCGGGCCGGGATAAACGTCAGTTACCCGTTTTTGGTCCTCTGGGGCCTAATCTGGCTGGTTTACGGGCGAAAAAGCTGGCCGACCAAGGTTAAGCCCCTACCCCTCGAGTGGCTTAAGGGGCTGGCGGCGATTTTGTCGGTATATTTGTTCACTTCTGTGGTCGGCGCCGACCCCCTCCTTAGCCTTACTTCTTTATTCGTTAACTTATACGTTTTCCTGGCCTTGCCCCTCACTTGGCTCGCCCTATCCCAATGGCCCAATTTCATTCACTTATTGCCCTACCTCTATGGGCTGGGTTTGGTTTTGACGGGAGCGGTCACCTTCGCCCAAGGTAACTGCCGCTTAACTTGCGTCCGGGCCATGAGCCATTTGGGCATCATTGACCTTAGCGGGGTTTTGATTGAGCTTACCCCCCTAATCGTTGGGGCCCTGGCCATGGCCCAAAGCGATCATGGGCGAAAAAAAGTCGCCAAAACCCTTTTCTTTATGCTGGCCTTGGCCGGGGCTTTCGTGGCCATGATCAACAATTGCACCAGAATAACCCTCCTTTGCCTGCCCTTTCTTTCGGGCGTAATGTTTCTGGTCAATTACCGAAACTTCAAAAACCCAATCGGGGCCTTCTTCGTTTTACTGGCCTTGGTCGGGTGCGTCTACATTGTCCAAAACGGCGCCATCGTTTCCCGCTTCAAAGACATCTCCCTGTCAACCTCGGCCAGCTTCAATAATTCCGAACGCTTTAGTCGCTGGGACAACGGCTATGAGGTCTTTAGGGAGCACCCCCTCCTAGGCGTGGGGCCCGGGGCCATGCCCGATGTCCCTTTGGAAAAACGCGTAAACCCGGCCCCAAATGAATACCGCCACGCCCACAACGTTTTTTTGACCGTCATGGCCGAGATGGGCCTCGTGGGTCTGGTGGCCTTTCTCTACTTCGTCACCCGGCCCATCAAAATCCTCTGGCCTTACCGAAAAAGCCCGGACAAGCTCACTTTCTTTTGGACCTGGTCGGCTTTTTTGGTCATCGTCCACTTGTTTTTAAACGGGGTCACCGACCACGTCTTTGGCAACAAAATGATGATGTTCCTCCACTTCTCCATAATCGGCTCGGCCTTATGGGTCGCCCTCGGGCGCCCAAATGGCCGAGCATAAAGCCAACCAAAAAGCTAGCCTGGGCATGGCCTCGCCCAAAAAATCCCCCCATTAACCTCCTTAAAAACCGATCTTCTTTTTGGCCGAGAGCCCTTTATGGCCCACTTCCCGCGAAAGCAGCAGGGAAATTTCCTCGGGCCTCGAAATCCCCAGAATCCTGGCCTTCCGGGCCGCCAGGGCGAAGTCCCCGGGGGTCAGAAAGTTTACGCCCGGATCGTGCCCGAAGCCAAAAAAGTGCTTAAAGGCTTTGACGACCCTGGCCCGGTCAAGGTAATCGAAGCGAACCTTGAAGGTGAAACGCCGGAGGCTGGCCCGATCCAAGGTCTCGTAGAGATTGGTGGAACAAACGAAAGGCAGGGGATGGCTTTCCATTTGCGAGAGCATCTCGTTGACCTCGGTCACCTCCCAGGACCTCTGGGCGTTTTTCCGGTTATGCAAAAAACTGTCGGCTTCGTCGAAAATCAAAAAATAGTTTCCGTAAGCGGCCTCCCTAAAGGCTTGGGCGATGTTGGCCTCGGTTTCCCCAAGCCACTTGGACTTTAGATCGCTGGCCTTTCTCTTCAAGACCCGCATGTCCAGGACCTCGGCCAGATAGGTGGCGTATTCCGACTTGCCCGTGCCCGGAGGGCCGTAAAGGCACATGGAAAAATTTTTCATCTTCAAATTTTTTAACCGACTGCCCAGCCTGACCAAATCCACGTCGGCCCTAAGTAAATCGGTGGAAAATTCATGCTTGCCGCCGCGGCTGGCCAAAGGCCTCGAGCCGCCGTTCACGGCCGCCTCCAAACCGGTTATGGTTTTTAGGATGGCCCGGCTGTCCCCGGTTAAGACGGCCGCCCTAACCGAACTGGAAGTAAACGACGGGGGCAGCTCGTAGTCCCGGGCGATTCGTTCGATCTCGCTTTGGGGCAAATCCAGGCCGTTTTTCCTAAGCTCGGAATTCCAGACCCTGAGCCTGGCCTTAAAGGGCGGGGTTCTAAGCTCCAGGGCGAAGGAAAATCTCCTCAAATGAGCCTGGTCGATTTCGTCGATTCCGTTGGAGGTCCAGATAACGGGCGTGGCGTTATCTTCCAAAAGCCGGTTGATGAAAAACTTGGAGATCTCGTTTTCGGATTTCTCGTTAAAAATGTCCTGGGCCTCGTCAAAGATCAAGACCGAGTTTCGATCTTGGGCCAAAAGGGCCATGGCCGTGACGGTTTCCTCCAAGCGAACGTCACTTGGGTCTTCGTCCGAGCCGACGAGTGACAATTCCGAGCTCGAATAGAGGTCCGCCCCTATCCCATGGCATAAAGTCTTGGCCAGTTCCGTCTTCCCGGTGCCGGGTTCGCCGTACAATAGAACGTTTACCCCTTTGGCGTTTTTGGCCAGGGCCTTTTGTAAAAGGCTCGATAAAAACCGGTAGTTTTCCCCCAGAAAATCAAAGTCTTTCCCGGTCAGCTCCACGCGGTCCATCTTGGTTAGGATGCTCGCTCTGGGGTCCAAACAATCGTTGGGCGAGCGCAGCATTTTCTTAAGCGACGACGAGACGGAGCATTCGTCGTTGTCGTCGATTTTGACCAAGCCGTTTGAAACCAAGCCCCCCCGGGGCCCGAAGGCCTTTTCAATCTCGATTCTGGGGACGTTTACCAGATGCCCAAACCGGCCAAGGCTATCGCCCTTAAAAAGCTCCAAGGAGTAAGAGTTTCTAAGGCAATCGTGATAGAGATCTTTAACGCACCTGTTTTCTTCGACCAGGGCCAGAAGCCTCAAAGCCTCCCTCTCGACCTCGGTTAGCTTGAAACACTGGGCGATCCTATCGGCCTTGACGGTTTCCTTAAAACCGTTAAGGCTTTTGGGGTAACCCGTTTTTTCGATCTGGTTTTTAAAAAGCCTGAGCTTGGATCGGACCATTCGCTTGGCCCCGTATGACTCAATCCAACCGCAAGCCAAACCCTCGCTTATCGAATCCTCCAACCTAATCATGGCCTCGGTATACTCGTCCCCAAAGGCGGCCCCAAAAAAATCCTCCGAATAACACCTCATCCAACGCGAACCGACCCTTTCTATAACCGCTTTGCCCGAAGGCGAGAACAAAATATTTCTAAGATAGTATAACGCTATGTTTTTAAAATTTTCGTTCATGACAGTATCCTTTATTAAAAAGTTTTTGGTTATTTGACTTCCACATTACCATTTCCGTATATATATCCAAGGCCCCTTTCCCGCCAAATCCCGCCGCCGCCCAACCTCGCCCCGCGCCCCGGGCCCCGGGGCCCAGCTTTGTCCTTTACCGCCCAACCCGACACCGCCCGGCCTCCCCCCGGGCCCAGCCTTGCCCCTTTCCCTAAAACCCAATCTTCCGAGAAACGTGGCCTTTGGTCCGGGCCTCGCTTAATATCAGCCCGTCAATTTCCCTGGGGTCGCTAATGTCCAGGATATAGGCTTTTTTTAGGGCCAGGGCGAAATCGGCGGCGGTTAGGGTCAGGGCCTTTAGGGGGCGATCGAGCCCGAAAAAGTACAAATAAGCCTTCCTGACCTGCTCCAAGGTCAGGTAATCGAACTTCACCTTGAAGGTAAAACGCCGCAAACTGGCCTTGTCCAGGTTTTCCATTAAATTGCTGGAACAGGCGAAAGGCAGGGGGTGGTTTTCCATCCAGGTCAGCATCTCGTTGACGTGGCTTATTTCCCAGGAGCGTTTGGCCAAACTTCTTTCCCGCAAAAACGAATCGGCCTCGTCGAAAACCAAAAACTCCCCGCGTTTCTCGGCCTCCCTAAAGGATTTGGCGATCTCCTTTTCGGTTTGGCCGGCGAATTTTGACAAGAGATCGCTGCCCTTTCTTTCGAAGACCTTTTTCCCGATCATGTTGGCCAAGGCCCTGACGTAGGCCGATTTTCCCGAACCCGGGGGGCCGTAGAGACAAAGGGAGAAGTTGGTTACGCCTTTTCCAAGGATACAGTCGCTTAGGGCCTTTAGGTTAAGGTCGGTATTGATGAGCTCGAAATTGAAAGCCAACCTCTCCCCAAAGTCCGGAAAGGCCCGCTTTTTGGTCACCGCGTACTCAAGGCTATCGAGGGTGCGGACGATGGCGCCGTTATCCTCGGTAATCGAGGCCGCCTTGACGGCGCTGGCGGCGTAGGAGGGCGGCAGGGGATAGTTGGAGACGATCTTTTCCAGCTCCGCGTCGCCCACAAACAGATCGCTTTTCCTTAGCTCTTTTTCCCAGATCAGGCGCATGGTCTGGGTGGAGGGGGTGGTCATCTCGTAGGCGAAGGAAAACCTCCGCAAGGCGGCTTTGTCGAAGGCCTCGACGTGGTTGGTGACCCATATGACCGGGACGGCGTTTTTTTCCAACAGCCGGTTTAGAACCATCCTGGAGGATCGCTCCGGCCCGGCGAAAATGTCCTCGGCCTCGTCAAACATCAAGATGGCCCCTTTTTCGTTTTGGACCAACGTTTGGGCCATGTTGACCTCGGTTAACCGCGGCCCTTTCCAAAAATGATCCCTTTTTTCCGAAACCAGGTAGAGGGTGGAATTAAGCTCCCTGGCCAGGGTTTTGGCCACCTCGGTCTTGCCTACGCCCGGGGCCCCATACAATAAGACGTTCACGCCTTTGGCCCTTTTCCTTAGGGCGGCCGACAAAAGGTTGGCCAAAAAATCGAAATCCTCGCCCAGGTGCCTGAAGTCCTCCTTTTTGAGTTCGGCCCCTTCGGACTTGGCCAAAACGACGCGTTTGACGTCGCCGTGAAAACTGTCGTGCGAGGCGATCATGGTCTTAAAAGCCCTGGTGATTTGGGCGCTTTCGGGGTTGGGATAATAC
This sequence comes from Deltaproteobacteria bacterium, assembly GCA_031277995.1. GTDB lineage: Bacteria > Desulfobacterota > Desulfarculia > Adiutricales > Adiutricaceae > JAIRNQ01. The sequence goes on along the minus strand of JAITLH010000232.1, from coordinate 4,146 downwards.
AATAGCCCCTTATTAACCAGGGCCGACCCCTCCCGTAAGGCGCTTTCGACCCCGCCCTCGCTTAAGCCGGTGAGCCCGGCAACGACGGTTCGAAACTCGTCGTTTACGTCAAACCTTTCGATCATGGAGTCATCGCACGACCAGCTGGTCAGATCGCCCAAGGGCTCCAGGTGATACCTTAAAACGAAAAGCCTAACCAGCTCCCTTTCCGCCCCAAACAAATCGAAGGCCTTGGCGATCTTGTCGCCCAAAACCACGTGCCTACTTAGCCCGCTTAAATCGCCGGGAACGTCCAGGGCCAGGACTTCTTCCTTAAATAGCCGCCACTTTAGCTCCTTCGCGACGTTTCCCGCCAAATCGATTTCCCCTTTCCGCCGCCCCCGCCTTGACTTTTCCAACCTTTCAAGCCTTTCTTCAATTAATTCATTGAAGTTTTTTTTAAAAAAATACGCCGCGTACCTATTAAGCCACACGTTTATCATATGGTCATACATATTGAAGGGTAAGGATACCGAAACGAGGTTTTTTAGATAGTAACCGGTGATTAGCTTCGTTACGCGGTCCACGTTGACACCTCCCAAAAAAAACGATTGCTTAAAATTCCAACCAAAAAAAACCAATTCCCGCGCCGCCCCAAAACCATTTCTCCCCAAAGCCCCATCAATAAGCCATCGGCAAGGTTTCCCAAAGGTCCCTGGGCTTCACCGCCTTGGCTTAAATCCCAAAGCCCCCCTGGGCGCCAGAGCCTTGGCTATAACCCCATAGGCTCCTGGGCTTCACCGCCTTGGCTTAACCCCAAAAGTCCATCAATAAACCTTTGGCAAGGTTTCCCAAAAGTCCCTGGGCTTCACCACCTTGACTTGATCTCCCCAGCTATACAGATGCCAAGCCATTTCCAGCCTCCCCCCGGCCACGAATTTTACGGTCAAGCTGCCGTCTTGGTTAAACTTGACCTTCTGCGTCGGGTGGAAGATGAAATTCTTGGCTTCCGGGGCCACCAAAGGCGAAAAACGCCACTCCACCTCAAAGGGTTCCTCCTGAAAGGCGCCAAAGGACTTGGCGCAATGCTCTTCCAAACTAAAACCCTGATCCTCGTCAAACCCCACGTCCAAAACCTCGATCCACTTGATCCGGTTTAAAATGAAATGCCTGATGTTTTTCTCCCCCTTGGGAAACTTCCCTATCAAATAATGGTTGCGATCCCCATACAATATCCCCAAGGGAATGACCTCGTATCGGGCCTCGCGCTCCTGGCCCTCGCCCCCGGCCAGGGCCGGCCCCTCGGCCCGATTCTCCTGGCCACCAAGGCCCCCTTGGTCCCCTTGGCTCTCTAAAACCAGCCCATCTTGCCCATCTCTCAGAGCCTCGCCCTCCGCGCCTTCCCCCGCTTCCTTTGACCACCTCTGGCCCACTTTTGGATAGCGGTAAAAGATTTTCACCATGCGGCACTTCATCATGGCTTCCCTTACGGTCTGGACCAAGTTGGTGTCGTAGATGAAACTGGGGGCCGGTCTCATGGCCAAGCCCTCGGACTTCATGATGTCCTCCAGCGTTCTCTTCTTGTTATGGCTGAACTTTAAAAGGATCCTAAGTTTGTCGTCCAGGTTTTCCAAAGTTCCGCCAAGATCTTGCAGCCCATTTTTCCTGCACACATCCATGGCCATTTTTAGCGAGGCTATTTCTTCTTCCTGGATGGCGCCGACGGCCAAGCTCTCCAAACTACGCGACTTAAGGTTAAACCTTTTTTCCTTGCCTTCCCTGGTTTCCATAAAATCTTCGCCAAAAAAAGCTTTGACCGAATTTCTCATCCTTTCGGCCGTGCGCCGCCCCACCCCAAAGCGCTCCATAATCTCGGTTAAGGTTACGCCAAAGCGGCTGCCCTGAAGCCACATGACCAGTTCCAAAAGTTCCCTGAAAAGCGCGTAGTATTCTTTCTGAGCCATCTTTTTTTCCTTTGGGGCAAACTCCCTTGAAAAGTTCACTCGCGAGCCGCCCCACTCGCCAAACGACCTCCCCGGCCACCAGCCGACCAACCAACGACCGCCCCAGCCGTCAAACGACCTCCCCGGCCACCAGCCGCCAACCAACGACCGCCCCAGCCGTCAAACGACCTCCCCAGCCACCAGCCGCCAACCAACGGCCGCCCCAGCCTTCAAACGACCTCCCCGGCCACCAGCCGCCAACCAACGGCCGCCCCAGCCGTCAAACGACCTCCCCGGCCACCAGCCGCCAACCAACGGCCGCCCCAGCCGTCCCTGGACCAACGACTTTGGCGTTTTTCTAAACTTGGCGATTGGAGTTATCTTGAATATGCGCCCGAATTTAGCAAAAGTCAACCCTAATGCGCAATATTTAGTCGTGTGAAAAAAAATATTTTTATCTTATTTTCGGAGGCATATAACCCTAGCCTGGCCAAGTCGAACGTGAAAAAGTTCCAGTATTAATTAGTTCTTTGTTAATTTTAGACTTTTATTACAAATAAAAAAAATCATACTAAATAAACAGATCTTACTTAGTCTTAATAAACTATTTACCTATAAATATTTTTATTTAATTAATTTAAATAGTAGTACAAGTAATTTATATATTTTAATAGCTAGCAAAATATTAATATTTACTCCCATAACTTTATTAATTAAAAATAGATATTTAAGAGTTTAAAACGGAACATTTTAGTTATCCGCGGAAAAAAGCTTGACAAGGACCGGGAAAAGCACTATTATTTTAAAGGATTACAATTAGACGTTAATAACTCGACGGTTACATATTTCAACCATAATTATGGTTTGTTTACCTATTGTTTTATAGTAACTTCGAGAAAGGGTAACCGAACCGGGCTTCACAAATCCCCCCTTTTTTGACTTTAAAAAACCCTGGGGCCATGGCTCCGGAGGCTCCATAAGCCAGAGTTTAAATAGCTAAAGATTACTGAAAATAGTAAAAAAACAATTTAACCATCACCGATAAAATTTAAAATTTAAATTAGAATTAAATTTGTAAATTTTACAAGGATTTTTATGACCGATCAACAAAATTTACCTAACGGTTTTCTGTTAGGAAAATATTCTATTCAACAAGAACTTGGCGGCAATGAAAATTCTAAGTTGTATCTAGCTTTAGATAACCAACTTAAAATTTACGCCATAATTGAAGAGTTATTTCCTCAATCGTCAGTCTCTAGAAATCCTGATGGTACCTTAACAAAAACTAACATTGACAATTTCAATATTGTCAGTAATACTTTTAACTCTGACACGCAAAAAATGATGACCCTGGTCCATCCTAACGTCAGTCAGGTGGTGGGTCATTTTTCTTTTAACGAGACCGTTTATAGGATTTTCCAACATCCAGGCGGTGAAACGCTCGAGAGCATCCTAAAAAAGACGCTTCCGGGCGGCATCCTTGCCGATAACCAAGTCGCGTCCATTCTCCCGCCCATTTTAGACGCCCTCCGAACTGGGCATAGCCAAAACATCCTCCACAATAACCTAAATCCAGAAACGATTTTTATTGACCGGCTAGGCAATCCCGTGCTTTTTAAGTTCGGCGATACCTTAGCTACTCAGAAACCCGGGTACCTGGCTCCGGAACTTAAAGAATGGCAAGGTAGCGTGGGCCCCTGGTCCGACATCTTTGCCTTGGGCGCCGTTTTATATAGATGCACGACCGGTAAGGATCCCGTAAGCGCCGAACAACGAAAGGAAGAAATAAGTTCTGGCAATTATGACCCGCTAAAACATAACTTGGACGCCCTGGCCTCCCGCGTTCCAACCCTGGCCAAAGCCATAAAAACAAGCCTGTTCCTGAGCGTTAAAAGCCGCGCCCAGGACGCCCAATCCTTTAAGGCCATCTTGGATAATACCGCCGCGCCTGGGGTCGCCGATCCCGGATTGGCCCCGGTAGGCCTTCAAACGATGGCCCCACCACCCCAAGACCCGGCCAGTCCTCAAATTTTTGATCCCTACGCCGGCGCGCCAGGATTGAATCTCCAAAAAGGCGGTTCCCAGCCCCAATACGTCGTCGAACCGCCAACTTCTGGCCCAGACGCGGGCTCCCCCTCGATAGATCTCCAAAAAGGCGGATCTCCGCCCCAATACGCCTCCGAACCGCCAACTCCTGGCCCAGACGCCGGCTCGCCTTCGATAG
>JAITLH010000111.1 GCA_031277995.1 Deltaproteobacteria bacterium | reverse complement strand
ATTTGGCTACCCAGGCCCAGGAACGCATGGAAGCCGGCGATTACAAAGAAGCGGCCAAGCTCTGGCAGCAGCTAAGGGACCAGTACCCCTACAGTAACCTGGCCCTCCTAGCCGACCTTAAGCTGGGTGACGCGCTCTATAACGATCGCAAGTACATTGAGGCCTTCGCCGCTTACAAAACCTTTAACGAAAGGCATCCCGACAGTGACGCCATCCCCTATTCCCTTTACCAGCAGGGCATGTGCTATTACAGTCAGATGATGGGGGTCGATAGGGACCAGACCCCCTCGGTCGTGGCCATACAGTATTTGGCCAACTTGGTCGAGACCTACCCGGATAGTAAATACGCCACCATGGCCAAGGCCCGGATTACCGAGGCCCAAAACAACTTGGCCGGCCACGAGTTTTACGTGGGCGAGTTTTATTACAAACGCAAGGACTATCGGGCGGCCATAAACCGCTTCGTTGGCATAATCACTTACTATCCCGATTCGGGCTATCACCAAAGGGCTTACAACTACATCGCCGAGTATCGCGACATGTTGGCCAGGGGTGAAATCAAAGACGAAGGCAACCAAAGGCCAAGCGAATTCAATTCCCCGTTCACCATTCAGGACGTTCAGTCACCCATTTAAGGTTAAATTTAGCCTAAAAAATTTTTTGGGATAAACGCCTTAACCCCTTTGTCCGCTAAAACTTTGCGTTTTTCGCGGAAAAATAACCATGGTAAAAAACCCACCCCAAAAAAAAACGGGCGGCCTTGGGCCGCCCGTTTTTTTTAGTCGTTGGACTCGGTTGGGGGTTCGGGGAGTTTGGTGACCCTGACCCGGGTGACCGCCATCCCAGAGAGCCGATCGATTTCGAACCTGGCCCCGTGGGCCTCGTAAGCCGCGCCCTTAACGGGCTGTTGGCCAAACTTGTCGCCCAAAATGGCGGCCAGGGTCCGGTAGCGCTCTTTGGAATCCGGGCCCAGGTCCAGATCCAAAAACCGCCCCAGTTCTTCCAATGAAACGGTCGTGAGGACCAAAACCGAGCCGTCCGGTTCCAAGGTAAAGGGCGGTTCCTCGTGGTCAAATTCGTCTTGGATCTCCCCGACGATGGCCTCTAAGATGTCTTCCATGGTCACTAGGCCCTGAAGGCTTCCGTATTCGTCCCAAACCAAGCCCAGCCGGGTTCTTTTTTCCCTCATGAGTTCCAAGATGGCGTTAACCGTCATGTGATCGTAGATGGCCAGGGGCTTTCTAACGATGCCCCGCAGGTTGGTTTGGCCTTGGTTAAGGAGCAGATCCTTGGCGTGGATGAAACCGATGGGGTTATCTTTGTTGTCTTCATAGACCGGGATGCGGGTGTGGCCGCATTTTCTTATTATTTCGATGGCTTCTGAGGGGGTGGTATCGATGGGTAAGGCCACGACCTTGGTCCGGTGGACCATGATGTCCCTGGCCGTGCGCCGATCCATGTTAAAGATGTTATTTAGTAAGGTTTCCTCGATGGCGTCAAGCTGGCCTACGCTTTTGGATTCGGCGATTAAAAGTTTCAATTCCTCGGTTGAGTGGGCCGTGGATTCATTGAGGTTGGAAGCGCGAAGGCACCACAGGATAACGGTCGCGGAAAAATTTAGGATTTTTACGAAGGGCAAAAACAGGACGTGAAAAAGCCGCATGGGGAAAGAGAGCCACAGGGCCGTGAATTCCGCCCCCCTAATGGAGAGGTTTTTTGGGGCCAATTCCCCAAAGGTCACGTGGATGAAGGTGATTATGACAAAACCGGTCACGACGGAAAGGGAATGGACGACGGTGGGATTTTTCAAACCAAAAAAGGCCAAAGACGGCCTTAAAAGCGAGGCCACGGCGGGCTCCCCCAACCAGCCCAAGCCTAAACTGGCCAGCGTAATCCCCAGCTGGCAGACCGACAAATAATCTTCCAGGTTGTTAAGGCCAAAAAGGGCCGCCTTGGCCCTGGAGTTTCCGGTCTTGGCCAAAAGTTCCAGGCGGGTGGGCCTGACTTTAACGAAGGCGAATTCGGCGGCCACGAATATGGCGTTTAGGAGCACCAAAACAAAGGCCGAGGCGATCATCAGGGCGGTGTTCATGTAATTTCCGTCTGGAGGGACAGCGGCCGGTCCCCGGGTTTAGTCTCGCGTTTAATTTTTTTCCCCCCCGAGGGCCGGGCTCGCCTTCGCAAGGTAACTTGGTCGCCGCCGTTCGCCCAAGCGTCCGGTCGCCTGGTCGCCCGCGCGGGCGCCCGATCGCCCTGGGGCCAAGGGCGCGGGCCGCCAAGTAGGGTTTTTTACCTTGACGCTTTGTCGGTAACTAGTCTAGACGTTTGGGGCAAGGGCGCCAAAAACGCAAAGGGGGCCCACGTTTTGGGATCGTTAGCTAATAGGCCGAAATGATTAAAATTTGCCTGGCGGCTTTTGGCTGTCTACCTCTCCCGTCCATTATATGATACAATTATTTAGTTTCAAAGGAACCTTTTCCGGTGGGTCGGGCGCTCGCGAGGGAGCGTCCCAAAGGCGCCGGACAACCGCTTCGATAATTTTTTTTTGGGCCTTTTCCCGTATCTTATGGGTTGGGGAAGGTCGTTTGGGGCGGCCGAACCGTCTAGGAGACGGTTAAAGGCGTTTATTGGGTCTCGATGGGTTATTTTTTTGGCCCAAACGGGACTTGGCCGGTACCCTTGTGGAGAGTGGGTCAATGGACAAAGCGCTGATAACTAAATTCGTGGCCGGAGAGCTGGGCGATCCCTTCTCCGTTTTGGGGGCCAGGCCCGCCCTAAGGGGCGGCCATTCCGGGGTTCTTTTTAGGGCTTATTTGCCCACGGCCACCAGTGTCGAGGTCTTAATCGGCCCGGACACCGCGGTGCCGCTCAAAGCCCAGGGCCCGGCCGACGAGGTTTCGGGACATTTCTTTGAGGGCTTTTACGAAGGCCAGTTTGAGTACGGGCCTTACAAGCTAAGATCCCGCTACGGTAAGCCCGGCCAAGACGCCGTCTTTTACGACGCCTACGGTTTCCAGCCGGTTTTGGGAGAACTGGATCTTTTCCTCTGGAACCAAGGGAACCATTACCAGATATACCACAAAATGGGCGCCCACCCAATGGTCCATCAGGGCGTGTCGGGTACCCACTTCGCCGTCTGGGCCCCCTCGGCCAAAAAGGTCTGCCTGGTGGGGGACAAAAATTTCTGGGACGGCCGAAGGCTACCCATGCGGCCCCGGGGGGCCTCGGGGGTCTGGGAATTGTTCGCTCCCCATTTCGGGGCGGGCGACCTTTACAAATTCGAGATTACCACCCAGGCCGGCGATCTTTTGATTAAGGCCGATCCCTTTGGCTTTTCCATGGAGACCCGGCCCAAGACCGCTTCCAGGGTTTACGATCTTTCCAAGTATGTTTGGAATGACGGCAAATGGATCTACGAGCGCGGCAAAACCAATTTTCTCACTAGCCCCATGTCCATTTACGAGACCCATTTGGGGTCTTGGAAGAGACACGCTGACGGAACTTGGCTAACCTATAGGGAACTGGCCGATCAATTGGTGCCTTACCTTAAGGAAATGGGCTTCAATTGGTTGGAAATGATGCCCATTAGCGAATTTCCCTTTGACGCCTCCTGGGGCTATCAGGTCACCGGTTATTACGCGGTGACCTCCCGTTACGGCACCCCGGACGATTTTCGTTACCTAGTGGATCGTTGCCATCAAGCCGGGATCGGGGTCATCCTCGATTGGGTCCCGGCCCACTTCCCCAGGGACAGTTTCGCCCTGGAATACTTTGACGGCACCCATCTCTACGAACACGCCGACCCAAGGCAGGGAGCCCATTCCGACTGGGGCACCTTGGTTTTTAACTACGGCCGAAACGAGGTCAAAAACTTTTTGGTCGCCAACGCCTTGTTTTTCTGCCAAGAGTATCACATCGACGGCTTAAGGGTTGACGCCGTGGCTTCCATGATCTATCTCGACTATTCCAGGAAAGAAGGCGAGTGGATCCCCAATAAGTACGGGGGCCGGGAAAACCTCGAGGCCATCGAGATGCTAAAAACCTTAAATACCAAGCTATATGAGCTCTTTCCCGGGACCATGACCATCGCCGAGGAATCGACGGCCTTTCCGGCCGTGTCCCGGCCCGTTCACCTGGGCGGCCTGGGTTTCATGTTTAAGTGGAACATGGGCTGGATGCATGACATGCTTGATTTTATGAGTAAGGATCCCATCTACCGGCGCTATAACATGGAGCGCTTGACCTTCGCCCTTTTGTACGCCTTTCACGAAAATTTTTGCTTGCCCCTCTCCCATGACGAGGTGGTTTACGGCAAAAGATCCCTTTTTGACAAGATGCCCGGCGACTATTGGCGCAAATGCGCCAATTTAAGGCTTCTTTTGGGTTACATGTACGCCGAACCCGGGAAAAAGCTTCTTTTCATGGGCGGCGAGTTTGGCCAGATAAACGAGTGGGATCACGCCAGCCAGCTCTCCTGGGAACTTCTTTCCCGGCCCCAGCACCAGGGCCTTAAGAATTTTTCCAAGGATTTAAACGCCCTTTACGCCAGCGAGCCGGCCCTCTACGAGCTTGACTACGACTGGCGGGGCTTCCAGTGGTTGGATTTCCGCGACAGCGATTCCACCGTGATTAGTTTCCTAAGAAAGGGCCGCGATCCCAACGAGATCATCCTTTTCGTCTTTAACTTCACTCCCGTGGTTAGGCCGTCTTACCGCCTGGGCGTTCCCAAGGCCGGCTATTGGAGCGAACTAATAAATTCCGACTCATCGGTTTACGGCGGCAGCGACGTTGGTATGGGCGGGGGTCGCCAGAGCGATTTCATCGCCTCCCACGGTTACCCCCAAAGCTTGGAGTTGACCTTGCCGCCGCTGGGTTTTTTGGCCTTGAAGGTCCGCTAGGAAGCTTTTGATGGGTCGTCAGATCATTCAGTCAGCCAGCGTCTTTTTGAGCCCCACCGGGACCACCAGGAGGGTGGTCAAGAGTATTTCCCAGGGCTTATCCATGCGCCCCCGGTTTTTTGACGTGACCCTGCCCATGGATAGGGACAGGGGGGTGCCGCTGGAGAAAGACGAGCTTTTGGTCTTGGCCTCCCCGGTCTACGGCGGGCGCTTGCCGGTCTTGATTAGGGATTATTATAACCGCCTGGCCCCGGGCAAAAGGCCCGCGGTGGCCGTGGTCGTCTTTGGTAACCGCGGTTACGAGGACGCCCTTTTGGAACTCTACGATCTATGCGTGGCCAAGGGCTATGAGGTGGTCGGGGCCGGGGCCTTCGTGGGGGAGCATTCCTACTCGCACGTCATGGGCAAAAACCGTCCCGACCCGGCCGACGAAGAGGAGGCCCGCCGTTTTGGCCTGGCCGTCCGCCAAACCTTATTGTCGGACCATTGTTTGTCCGAAAACCCGCTCCTTACCACCGCCCGTCGCCCTTACCGGGCCTACCTAAAAAAATTTTCCTTGGCCCTGTCCACTTCCAGGCGTTGCGCCAATTGCCTTTCCTGCGTCAGGCACTGCCCGGTGGGGGCCTTCATAAACGAAAATCCCCGCCGCGTTAACCCCGACAAGTGCATCATGTGCGCGGCCTGCCTAAAACTTTGCCCCGAGGGAGCGAAATTTATCGACGACGACGATTTTTTAGACGACATGGCCGCCCTGGCCTCGGCCAACCTTGACCGCAAGGCCCCGTCGATTTTTTTACCCTGACGGATATTACCCCCAGCCAAACCGACCTCGGGCCAAGGCGCCGGGGCCAGGGTTTGGCTGGGAGAATTTTTTTTTGGCCTGAAATAATTGATAAAATTTGACCCGCGACCCATTTTGACCCATCGTTTCGGGCCCGTTGGCCAACGATATTTAGCTTAACAAATTTGGAAAATTAGTGTATTATTTTTTCATGGCCGGGAAAATACCATATACGCGTTTTCCTTGGGTGACCGACCACTGGACCTTGTGTAGGGTGGTTAACCCGCCCCCTCCCAGCTAACCCCGGGCCGAGGCCCAGGCCATTGTTTTTCATTGCTATTCTTTTTAAGCCATTCTTATTATTCACCGTTAAAAGTTTAAACGCTAATTTAGGGGCTCCTTTTCCCAAAAGGACGCGTAAAAGTCTTGCGTTTATCCCAAAAACGACCGACTGTTCACCCCCAAACGGTCGCTCCCCAAACGGTCGCGACCGTTTTGGGGTCGCGCCCCAAAAATCGCGCCCCAAAAATCGCCCAGGCGGCCCTGGGGTAGGGGCCGGGGGCTTAAAAATAACCCAAAAAAGACATTTTACGCAATTTTGGATGTTTTAGAAAATTAAAAAACCTGTATCCGTTTTACCTTAAGTTTGGAGAGCCATGGATCAAACTTTATTGATAAATAAGATAGATGAATTAATCGTGGTATGGGACAATAAGTTCGTTGGAAGCCTATATAAAGATTTAAAGACCAGGGATATCGCCTTTCGCTACGACGGCGACTGGATAAAACGGGTCAGGGTACCCATTTCCCTTTCGTTACCCTTAAGGGACGGGGAGTTTAACCACGCCGAAACGGCGGCCTTTTTTGGAAATTTACTGCCCGGCGGCGAGGCCATGACCTCCCTGTGCCAGTACCATAACCTACCGGAAAACGATATTTTCGCCTCGCTGACTCATTTTGGCCGCGATTGTCCGGGCGCTCTCATCATAACCAATGTCAATTATAAGCTAAACGAGGAAAACAATAATTATTGGGACATAACGAACATAATTCATAAGGGTTTTAGGACCAATGATTTTAGCCGTTTGTACCCTTTGCTTAGGTACGGCCAGGGACCGGATTTGTCCGAGGCCCATTATAAATTGCCCTTGGTTTACGAAAAGGGCAGTTTTTACGTCCCCAGTTTTTTGTCGTACGCCCCGACCACCCACGAGTTAAAGTTTAGCCTAAGGGAGTTTAAAAATCTCTGTTTAAACGAAGCTTTTTGCCTGGAGATGGCCAAGTTCATAAACTTGCCGGTCCCGGCCTTTGAGATTTTGGAGTTTTACGGAAATTACGGCCTGTTAATCGAAAGGGTCGATCGGGGCGTCGATCCGGCCGGGAAGGTCAAAAGGCGCCACCGGGAGAACTTTTGCCAGGCCCTGGGCTATGGGGCCGCCCCGGCCCCGGGCCAACCCACCCCGGGTTACAGGGACTGCTGCAAGGTCATAAATAGCCTAAAGGTGCGTAACCAGGACAATGCCCTGACCGATTTTACCAAGTTGTCGATTTTTAATTTCTTAATCGGTAACAGTCACCAAAACGCCCGGGACTTTTCGGTCATCTATAACCTTAGCCCCCAAGAAGATAACGATTATTACTTAACGGTATCGCCTTTTCAAGATTTGGTGGCATCCCGGGTCTACCAGCCCCTGTCCCCCAAGCTCAGCATGCCCATCGGCCGGGCCGATTACTACGACATCCTCGACGACATCCAGTTTAAAACCTTTTTAAGCGACATCAACGCCTCGGTGGATTCCATCGTCGATTGCCTCATTTCCGTCATATCGCCTTTGAAACAATTTTTCCTGGATATTTCCGACGAGGCCGATTTCCTTTTTGGCAACGCCAATCTCCATAACCGCCTAAGGCACATTTTTGGCGTCAACAGCATGAAACTAATAAACATAGTTTCCCGCCTAAACGACGGCCAAGACCGCATCGCGGACTAATCCCGCTTCGCTGGGCTTAGTCCCGCTTCATGGACTAATCCCGCTTCGCTGGGCTTAGTCCCCCCAAAACGGCCCTAGGGGCCCAGGGAGGCCCTCAGACCCCCGGGTGGCACTTATTGGACCCGCGGGCCGGCCAAAGCGCTCCAAGGGCCTTTTTTGGCCGTTTAAGGGCCAGGTTTTGGTGGGGGCGGCAATGGGCTTTTGGGCCAAAACCGCGGGCCCCGGCCCTTTGCTCCCAAACAAGCTATTTTACGTAAATTTCTAATAAAAATTACTTTTTTTAAGGCCAAAGGCGACGCGTTTTGTCGCTTTTTTTGGCCTTTTTTCTTGTCAATAATTTACCTAAGCCTTTTTTAAGAACATTATTGGCTTTTCTAAACTTTTGTTCTATAATGTAGCGGCCATATAAAAAAAAGCGCCAATCCCCAAAAGGCCGCGGCCCACGGTGGATTGACGCCAATGGATTTCCCCTACCCGCGACGAGAGGGTGGGTGTCATAACTTGGTAACACCCCTACCCGCGCCAAGGCGGATAAGGGTGGGTGTCATAACTTGGTAACACCCCTACCCGCGCCAAGGCGGATAAGGGTGGGTGTCATAACTTTGGTAACACCCCT
>JAITLH010000085.1 GCA_031277995.1 Deltaproteobacteria bacterium | reverse complement strand
TCATAGCATACTCATCAAGGGCCATGGTAGAACTATGCTATTTTTATAATCAGTTATAGCATACTTTTCACGAGCCTTGTTAGAACCAAGCTATTTTTATAATCAATCATAGCGTGGTTGTCAAAAGCTTTGTTAGAATACTGCTATTTTTATAATCAGTTATAGCATACTTTTCACGGGCCTTGTTAGAACCAAGCTATTTTTATAAGCAATCATAGCCTACTCATCAAGGGCCATGGTAGAACTATGCTATTTTTATAATCAATCATAGCGTGGTTGTCAAGAGTCTTGTTAGAAATATGCTAATTCTATATTCGATTATAGCATGGTTGTCAAGAGTCTTGTTGAAAATAGTTTGCGCCGTTCAAATGAATTTTGATCGCGGCGCGAACGAAAAGGTTGTATTAAGTCGTCCGAGCCTTTCGCCAGTCGGTCAATAGGGCTATTTTTGAACGCCGGAAGTAAAGGCGTCAGGCGGCCCGCCTGACGATAAACGCCGCGAAAAACATCGCTAACCAAGGGGAAAGGATGGCTGGGAAGTTTGCCCGGTTGGGGCGATTTGGAGTAAAATTTGATCTACCGGTTTGAATCGGCCCAGCTCGCCACAATTTAGGGATCAGCCAATGCCCAATCAATCAAGTATACCGCCCCTTTCCCCGGAACTTAGCCGCAAAAAAAAGATCTTTGACCGCGGCTTAATAATCCTATCCATCCTTTCGCTGATTTTACTGATCATCGTTCAACGGCAGCTTTTGAATCTGGGGCCGTCTTTGTCCGGCAACCAGGGCGTAATCACCCTGGTCAGCATCAATATGTCGGTTTTCATATTGGGGCTGTTGCTGTTTTTAATTTTGCGGGGCCTTTATCGGGTATTTTTCGAACAGCGAAATTACGGTAACCTCCAGACCAAGATGGTGGTGTCTTTCATCGGCCTTTCGTTAATGCCCACGCTCATGATCTTTTATTTTTCATACCTTTTGATCGGGCAAGATCAGGAAACTTGGTTTAGTTCCAGTATCAGAGACACCCTAGATGACGCCTTGGCCCTCTCCGAATATACCCAAAGTCTCGATCAAGAGCTTATGAAGAGTAAACTAGAGACGCTCATTGAAAAAATTAACCCAGGGCTAACCGAAAACGGGACCGCCGGGGCGGTGGGCGCCGGGGCGGGCGTTGGGGCGGCGGGCGCCGGGGCGGACGCTGGAAATGGGGGGGAACTAACCGAGGCGAGGGTCTCGAAGATCCTCCAAGAACAAAGGGAACTTTTGGGGCTGGATTTGGCCGAGTTCTATGAACCCGGAGGCGGCTTGGTGGCCGGCTCAAGCGGGGGAGAACCGGCCATGCCCATAGAACCGCTATTTTTTGCCTCGATGGATTGGGCGGCTAACGAGGCCATGGTGCCGTATTCAATCAGGGGGCCAAAGGAGCGGCATTCCGATTCAAACCCCGATCGCCTCATCGCTCCCTTGCGTGGGGCCAAAGGCCTTTTGGGGTTTTTGGCCATTAGCGGCCATAAGCGCGGCGACATCGGCGCCCAGGTTGAGCTCGTCCGTCAGGGCCTGGCCCATTACCGCTTGGCCTTGGGCATCTCCAGGCCTTTTAGGGTTACCCAGATGACCTCCCTGGCCGGGGTCACGCTACTGGCCGTTTTTTTGTCGATCTGGATAGGCTCGCACTTGGCCGGATCTTTGGCCGGGCCGGTAACGGAGCTGGTCGAAGGCACCAAAAAAGTCGCCAAGGGGGATCTGGACTACGTTTTAACCCCGGTCCACAAAAGCGGGGAAATGGCCCAGCTCGTCCAGGCCTTTAACCAGATGACTTCCGAACTTCGGGAAAGCTATACCGAAATCGATCGCCGCCGCAGGTTTGTCGAGACGGTACTTAAACAGGTTTCCTCGGGGGTTTTGGTAACCGACCTTGACCACCACCTGGTCGACATAAACCAAGCGGCCAGGGACATGTTGGGCCTGGAGGACTTGACTTTGGGGCAACCCGAGCCGGAATTTATCTTGCCGCTTTTGGGCCATCCCGGAACGCCGGTCAAAAACCGGGAACACGTTTTTTTGGAGGTTTTGGACAAAACCTTAAGTTTGACCTTGAGCCGCACCAAACTCAAAGACGAGGACGGGAGCGAAATCGGGGATCTGGTCACCTTCGACGATATCAGCGAACTGGAAAAGGCCCAGCGCATGGCCGCTTGGCGCGAGGTCGCCAAAAGAATCGCCCATGAAATAAAAAACCCTTTGACGCCCATATCCCTTTCGGCCCAAAGACTCATGCGCCGCTTTGGCGATCAGATAGCGCCGGGCGGGGACAGGGAAATCTTTGAAGAATGCACTTCCGTCATCGTCAGGCAAGTGGAAAACATGAGAAACCTCGTGGACGAGTTTTCCCAGTTCGCCAGGCTCCCGGAAATTAACCCCAAACCGGCCAACTTCGTTGAGGTCATCGAGGAGAGTTTGTCCCTTTTCCGCTCCGCCCATTCGGGACTTGAGTTTACCTTGACCGTGAAAAAGGCCCCAAAAACCTTCGCCTTTGACCCGGAACAAATTGGCCGCGTGGTCACCAATCTTTTGGCCAACTCCGCCGCCGCCACCAACGGCCATGGCAAAATAGATCTGGTCATAGACATTGACGAGCTGGCCGGGGTCAGCCTAACCGTCTCCGACAACGGCCCCGGGCTAAAACCCGAGGTCCGCGACAGAATCTTTGAACCCTACGTAACCTCCGGACACGGCGAAGGCAAAGGCCTTGGGCTTTCCATCGTCAACACCATCGTTAGGGATCATGAAGGCTTTATCAGGGTAACCGACAACCCGCCCCGAGGCACCAGCTTTATCGTGACCATTCCGTACCGCTCCTGGTCGTAACTGGGCCATTTTTTAATCGGGATTGGCCTAAATTAAAACGGCTGGCCTTATGGGTTAATCAAAAACGCCAAAGCTCAAAGGCTTAAAAAAACCGGCCAGCCTGGGGTTGGGGCGAGCGGTCAATTTTGGCCTTACGGTTTACCGCCAAAAACTTCCGCGGCTTAGCCGTGGACGTTTTTGGCGGCCGCGGTGAGGGCCCTTAGGAGTTCTTTTGGCTGGCACAAGGTGGGCCAGCCGATGACCATGGCCTCGCCGGCGGATTTGGGCGGCTCCAGGCCCATGTGGCAAAGGACGGGGATAACGAAACGGCCCATGGTCTTGGCCATGGCCTCAAGCTCCAGGAGGACCTTTTTAAGATCGCCGCCCTTTAGCTTTGAGGAAGTTTTGCAAGAGATCATAAAAAGCTGGGCCCGGGAATTGGCGGCCAGGACGTCGCGTTCGGTTAAGTGGCGGGAATAACCGGGGATGGAGACCTCCACGCCGCAGGAGACGTCCCAGACGATGGGGCCCACGCGGTTTAGGGCGTCCACGGCCTTGGCGGTCAGGCGTTCGTACCAAAAGCCGCCTTTCAAATCAAGGGAACCGGCCGGGGAAGAGTCGTCCGGGGCCCAGGAAAACCGCCAGGAGTTTTCGACCGGGTCTAGGCATTCCAGGCGATGGCCACAAATCTCCAAGGTTTCGTGGTGAAGGCGATGGGTGAGTTTTTTCTCCACGGCCAGGTTCATGAATTTTAGCAATTTTCGGTAGGGGAGATCCTGGGGCCAGTCCGGGGAGTGTTTGCCCCAGCCGTAATCGGTCACCCGCGTTTCCAAGGTAAAGTCCAGCCTGGTTTTGACGCTTAGGCCCCGGACCCGGATGGTTTGGGCATTTTGGTCAAGGCGGCGGATGACGTCCCGGTCGATGGCCCACGATGGGACGCCGTGGTTTTTGGCCCAAAGGCCCAGGGCCAGGCCCTGGGGCTTGGTTCCGGGGGTGATGTTAACGGCGGCGTATTTGGCTAAATCCGGCGGCAAATGGGCGTGGACGTTGGCGGCCGTATAGTCCGAGGGCACCAACAAAACCCTTTGGAGACCCAAGTCCTTGGCCTTGTCTTGATAGACCTTAACCATGTGGGCCACCCACTCATCCTCGGGCGTGTAAACCAAGACCACTTGCGGCATTTTATGGCTGACTATGGCCAATAAAGTCGCGTCGCTCATGCGGCCCATGGCCGTTATCAGCGTGGGCACGGGCGCCAAATCCAGGGGCTGGCGTTTTATCTGGGGGTGGACCTGGTGGTTTTTGGGCGGCGAAAAAATCTCGCTTAAACTTTCCTTGGCCGACTGGGTTAAATGGCTGGGCTCCCAATCCACCCGGTAAGATTTAACCAGCCCGGGAACTTCGTATTCGTAGCGATCGACAATCCTGGCCAAACCCTCCAACACGAAAATGCGCCGGCTAAAAAGTCCGTTAGTCCACCACTTGGTGCTGGCCAAGGTCTCGATGTTGCGGGCGTTGGCCAGGGCCTCGGCGCCGCCGATATTTTTGTCCGGGGAAATCAAAAGAAAACGCATCATCGAGCCCCCGGAACTCCAAACGCAGTCCACGCGGTTTCCGCCCAATGACACGTTAAACATGGCCCCCTCCGGAAGCGGCACGCGGGCCTCGTGGCATAAACGTTTAAGATCCCAGGGCGGATCCGGCTCGATTCGATAGTCTATTTTTTGCAGCTCAAGGTACTTTTGGGTCGGGAGGCTGGCCTCCAAGGCCATGGTGTCGGTATGAACGCTTTGGCCCACGATCCTTGAGACCATGAACCAATCCTCCGAGAGTTGGAGAAATAAATGGCCCCGCCCCTTTAGGGCGAAAAGACCGGCCAAGAGTTGGCGTTTCATGCCCCCCATCATGTTTATGGCTAAGAAGCCCAAATCGTCCTCAAGTTTTTGATAGGTCGCCTCGACGCTTGGATAATCCTCGTCCCCGTCCCCAAACCCGGAGGAAATAAAGTATTTACCGATTTTGACCTCGGGCGTCAATTCCTTAATGAGATTGACCAGTCCCGGCAGCCACTGGGTTACCTGGGGCGTGACGATTAAAGCCACCGACAAGGGCTCCCCAAACTTTTTTAGGTAGCCAATGTAGGGAACGATGGCGCTGGAGGCCGCCTCGCCAATCAAAGAGACGAAATGGGTTTTTTCGTAAACGACGTTCGCGGTCAAGGGCGCTCCTCAAATCTTTCGTCTTGGTTCAAAAATAAGGTTTTTTGGGAGCCTTTCCCAAAAGAATCCGCCGTCGGGGCGCGGCCCGCCGGGCGGCTTAAGGGAAAAATTTTTCCAATAAATTCAGCAATCTACTTACTTAGTCAAGGCAAAAGCCAATTTTTTTACCATAATCTACCCGTTTATTAACGAAAAGGGCTTCAAATAAGCTTAATACAGTAAACCAAAGCCTTTTGTCAAGTTGGCTCGGACCAAAGGACCAAGCCGGCCAGCCAAGCCAAAAGCCCGGCGGCCAACGCCGCGGGCTTGGGTTGATCAATCGAAATTTTCCAATTATCATAAGACGCATGAGTTTCGGGCCTATTCGCGGAAAAATAGGCAATTTACAAAAATTTAGTCGGGGAAGCGGATGGACCAAATAAATCCCAACGTTCATGGGCGCGTCCCGCCCAAAGCCGTCATCATTACCTCGGGAAGCGAGCTGATGTTGGGGCAGATGGCCGACACCAACAGCGCTTGGCTGTCGGCTTGGTTGTCGGAAAGGGGCGTAAACGTGGTTAGGCACGTTTCCGTCGGGGACGATCTTGGGGCCCTGGTCTCGGTTTTGACCGATTCCCTTAGGGATTACGAGGTGACCTTGGTGACGGGCGGACTGGGCCCGACCGAAGACGATCTGACCCGTTTGGCCGTGGCCAGGACCTTAGGGAAACCCTTGGAATATCGCCCGGCTTTGGCTACGCAAATCGTGTCCTTCATGATCGGCCACGGCCATAGTTGCTCGAGTAACAATTTTCGCCAAGCCTGGCTCCCGGCCGGCTGCTTTTTGGTCGAAAACCCATGGGGTACGGCCCCGGCCTTCTCGGTTGAGGAAAAAAACCGGGTCATGCTTTTTACCCCGGGCGTTCCCCAGGAGATGAAAAACATCGTCAACGTTTTTTTGGGGCCAAAACTCGCGGAAAAATTTCCCGCCCGCCTTGGCCACCACCGGACCACCATCATAAGGGCCTCGGCCTTGGGCGAAAGCCTGGTTGACGACCTTTTGGGGGATCTAATCCGCTCCTCAAAAAATCCCGTTTTGGGCTTACTGGCCGGGGCCTACGAAACAAGGATACTCATAACCTCAAAGGCCATGGACGCCCGGGAAGCCGACCGGCTTGAAGCCCCAATCGTTTCCGAGATCGTCAAACGCCTGGGGCCAAACTACGTGGGGCAAGGCGATCTGACCTTGGCCAAAGCGGTTTGTTTGGAATTAAAAAAACGCTCCCTGCGTTTGGGCTTGGTCGATACCTTTACCCTGGGTTCGGCCGGGAAAATGTTTTTGGATCATTTGGAACCGGAAAACCTGGCCGCCTTGGTTAACGCCGGGGAAAACTCCATCGACTCGGCGGTTGGCTATCTTTTTGGGACATTGGGGGCGGATTTGGTGGGGATCATCCAAAACCACGATCCCGGCCAAACGGCCCAGGTCTTCGAAAAAGCCCAAAAAGCCGAGGTCGAACCGCCGCCCCTTAGCATGGAAACGAGGGTCAAGGCCACCGTCATCCAAAAAACCCCCTCGGGTTACCGCGAAATAGCCTCGGACGTGCCAAAGGTTGGCCGAACCAAGGCCATGGCCATGGCCAGGGCCGGGGCCCTGATGGCCTTGTTGCTATGGAACCACTTAAAAAACCTTGACCAAGAGTGAGATTTAGCGAAGTCACTAAGGAAGAATAGAGATTTTACGTTTTTTTCTTTGACCTTTAATCACAATAAAAATGGCTCATTAAGGGCTCAAAACTGGACGCGATCATGAAAACTATCGTAACCCTCGCCCTGGCTTTTTTCGCCTGGTTTAGCCTAAACCCGACCCTGGCCGCCTCGCCGGTCGGTTTTTTAGAACAGTCCCAAGTCCCCAATAGCCTTAATTTTTTACCGCCGCCCCCAGCCGACGACAGCCCGGACTTTGCCAGGGACATTAACGTTTATTGGCAAACCAGGACCAAACGCGACGACGAACGTTGGCTAAAAGCCGCCGAGGACGCCGACATCGCCAAAAACTGGAACGCCATTTTCAAAGACTCCTTTGGCCTGGTCCTGGACAAAAAAAACACCCCCTTTACCTACGAGCTTTTGGAAAGGGCTTCGGAGGACGTCGAGGTCTCCTTTAACCAGGCCAAGGACAAATTCCAAAGGGTCAGGCCTTTCGTTTATTTCAACCAACCCTTCGGAACCACCTGCCTCCCCTCCGAAGAAGGCACCATTAAAAACAACGGCGCCTACCCCTCCGGGCATAGCGTCTATTCCTGGCTTATGGCCTTGATCCTAGCCGAGATCTCCCCGGACCGCCAAGAAGCCATTTTTTCGCGCGGTCTCGATTACGGCTTTTCCCGGGTCATCTGCGGGGTCCATTGGGTCAGCGACATCGAGGCGGGCCGGTACGTGGCCTCGGCCGTAAACGCCCGCCTCCACGCCGATCCCAAATTCATGGAACTTTTGGGTAAGGCCAAGGAAGAAATAAAAGCCCTGCGATCTAGCCCCAAATGACCGCGGCCCATAATCCAAGCCCGGGCCGGGCCCGGTCATGGGCCGGCCCCAACCAACCGATAAGTTTAATTGGAAGACCAAACGTCCCAAAACCCTGACCTAGCGAAAACGCCTCCGTAAACGGCCAAAATAGCCCCGCTGCGGCCTTTCGAAACCCAATCCACGCCAATTGTCCAGGCCAAGCCCTGGGGGCCAAAGCGGCCGTTTTTGGCGAACGCGCCGTTTTAAGGTCGGGAACGGACGGGGCGAAGCGATGGGCGGACGGCGATGGGTTTTTGGGGGAAAAATTCCAATAATAAAACTAAGTTAGTCTTAATGGATGGTGATCTTGACCAATTAACCAAACCACCTTGAATATCTGAGAGCCTTTGATAAAATATATGTAAAGTTTGACCAGTAGCCAAGGGCGACCTACCGTCATTGGCCCTTCCAAAGGGTTCGGCCAAGGGCGCCGGGCGGCGTTGACGTGGCGTTTCCGGCCAGCGGAGCTTGGTAGCCATCGCCCGATAGCCATCGCCCGATAGCGATCGCCCCTAAGCGGGCGAGCGCTTAGGGACAAGCGTTTTGGGGCGCGAATGTCGCGCCCAAAGGGGAATTTTTACGTTTTGGAATCGGTAGATTATTTAAACGAACCTGATTTGGGGGAAGAATCCAAGGCCATTGACGCCGAAAGGGCCGCCAGGCTCAAATCGGCCATGCTACAGTTTGTCGTCACCATGAAAAACATGGCCCTTTACCCGCAAACCAACAAAACCAACATCGAGGCCGTGAATTCCCTTTTCCTGTGGCTTAACGAGTATCTTTCCAACAATAACTCCCTGGTTTTGGAAGTGGCCAAGGATCAGCTACTAGCCGACGACGGGGCCGTGGTCTATCAGGAAAAACCCACCGACCAAATCATCGCCGGGCCGCTTTTCCGCGACGGCATCCAGGCCATAAGTTTTGAGTATGGCCTGACCGAGAAAGAGCTTAGAACCTTTCTGGACGTTCTTTTGAAGTTTAGGAACGTCGATTCCGACGAGGAAGATCTCGTGGCCTCCCTCTGGGAAGCTTCGCTAAACCACATCCGTTACATTATTTCCAGCGAATACGAGCAAGTCGATTCCGAGTTCGAACTAACTTCCTTAAAGGTGGCCAAACCCCCCACCGGGGCCCGGGACGTGGACGCCCCGTTTAACCAGGAGGCCCTTTCGCCCATGGCCTCGGAAGGCGGCTCCCCGGTCTCCAAACCCATAGCCAGCCTTTTCGCCCTGGCCGAGTCCACGACTTTTTTTGGCTCCACCTCAACCGGCATGGGCCAAGGCGCGGTCTCCAAGGGGGCCATGAGTAGCGACCAGTCCAATCCCGCCGATCCCCAAAACCTAGATGGCATAACGCCCGGGGGCGAAGTGGCCTATTCGGGCATTGACTTTGCCGGGGACAATACCGACAGCCAATCCGACGGCGGGGAGATGGACTCCACCGGCTTTAACCCCTTGGACGCCCGGCACTCGGGCAATTACGACGACAATTTTGAGGGCACCTTCAACGACCAAGAAGATTCCTTCTCAAAACTTACCGCCGCCAAAAAAGCCCGGGAGGAAGACGAAAACGCCGAACCCTGGGGCAGTCAAGAGGCCAACGGCGAGGCGGCCAACGGGGACGACGAGGAGGCCGAACTTGACATAGACATGAGTTCCGTGGCCGAGGCCTTTAGGGACATGAGCCAAAGGGACATCGAGGCCGGGGAGCCGGAAAAACCCACCAACCCCTTGACCCTGGAGCTTTTGGAACAAAGGCCGGCCGCCGAGGGCCCGGAACTGGAAGAAAGGCTTAAAAACTGGGGCCTGTCGGGTCGGGAGGTCAAGCAAATAGCGGCCCTTTTGAAATGGGATGAGTCCAGAAATTTTTCTTTCGATACCCTGGAAATAATAAACGTTCTAATGGGCTCGGGCTTGATTGACGAAAGTAACATTAACCTAATTTCCCTTTTTTTGGCCAACGAAATCAAGTCTTCCCTTAAAAAAGTCGATCTTAAATATCTCAATAACTTCTACCAGGGCGTAAAGGATCGGGCCGCGGCCGGAAATACCCTGGAAGCCACCCTCCTTCGGGATTTGCAAAGAAAGATCGACAGCTCCGAGACCCTAAACGTTTTGGTTGACCCCGGCCCCACCGAAGAAGCCATCTCGGTCGGCTTTGAGGATCTGCGTTATTGCCTATACCAGCTCTCGTCCATTGGCATCCACACCCTCACCTCGCTTTTGCCAAAAATCGCCAACCAAAAACTCTGGGGGCTAGTCATAGAGCTCGTGGCTTACGATCTTTTGAATTCCGGGCCCAGGACTTCCGACATCGTCTCAAGGCTAAACGATCGGGCCCTTAACCAATTGATCCGCCTCCTTCAGGGTAACGTCAAAAAGTTGTCGTCGCAGTTTTTAAACGCCCTCACCAGGCACAAATCGGCCACCGTTCGGGAAACGGTGGCCCGGACCATTCTCGAACACGACCCCGATAGCTTTCACCATCTCTGCGCCCACATGGTCCTGGATACCGACCCCTCGGTCCTAAGGCTGGTTAGGCCCGCGATCTCGACTAGGCGAAACACCCTCGTGGAAGGCTATTTATTTAATTTTCTAAGAAATTCCTACTCAAACGATCGCCACGACGACGATCGCCAGTTATTGGATTGCTACCAAATTTACGGCAAATGCGCCTCCCCCACGGCCGTCCCCTTTCTCGAAGAAGTCCTCATGAAAAAGGATTTCAAAACCTTCCTAAGCCGCTCGATTGACCAGCATAAGCTGGGAGCGGCCCTGGCCTTGTTTTTTATGCCCCCCAGCTCCGGGGCCGAGGACGTCCTAAACAAGGCCAGCCGAAGTTCCTTTAGAAACGTCCGTCAGGCCTACGCCGAAGCCCGGAAAATTTATTACGGCTAGGCTTTGGCCATAAAAAAAACCAAAAAAACCCCAACGTAAAAACCCCTAAATCGCCAATCGGTACGCGCCCATGAGTTACGCCAGCCCCAAAAAATCGCCCCCGCCCGTGGAGACCCTAACCACGTCCCTATTGCGCTTGCCCCAGCTCCAAAAAATCCACCAGCCCAACAATAAACTTTTCGTGGAAAGTTTGGACATTTTTAAAAAATCCCTCATCGCCCTTTGGGAATTGACCCCCACGGTCAGCGTCAGGAGCCATAGGGGCCGCCTATACCTTAATTCCAACCGGGTGCCCACCGATAAAGCCTTTTCGGTCACCGTCAGTAGGTTAACGGAATTTTTGGAGGCCAGAAAAATTTTCGGCTTTAATTTCCTCAAAACCGACGCCTTGGGCGACGAGACCATCGTGGAATTTTTTAAGGAGCTAAACCTCGCCACCCAACAAAAAGAGCCCAACCTGTATTTATTGGAAAAACTGGAAGGCAACTGGGCCAACGTCATCGCCGACAAGGATTTCAACATCGCCGTGGTCATGGCCACCGATTCCTCGGGTAACGCGAGACCGGTCATCTGGAACGCCGGGGTTAGGACCTTGGCCCTTAAAGCCAAAAAATCCTACTCCCGGGCCCTGGCCGTCCTTACCGGCCTAAACGACAAGCTCTCCGAAGGCCAGGCCGTAAACATCAATAAACCCCGCCGCGTGGTCCAGGACATGGTCGAGGGTTTGTTCCAAGACGAAAACCTTCTTTTGAGCCTTTCGACCATCAGGGATTACGACGATTACACCTGCACCCATTCGGTGAACGTGGCCATCCTCTCGATGTGCTTGGGTAAACGCGTGGGTTTAAGTAAACTCCAGATCATGACCCTGGGCTTAAGCGCCCTATTTCACGATCTGGGGAAAGTAGACATCCCCATCGAGCTTATCCGCAAGACCTCGAAATTTACCGACGACGAATACGCCCTGGTCAAACACCACCCCCTCCACAGCGTCCTTAGGATCCTAAGGATCAACGCCGAACATACCCTCAAAAGTAAGCTCCTCATCTCGCCCTTTGAACACCACCTAGGGGTCGATCTGGGCGGCTACCCCGCCTCGGGCCGGGTCAGCCCCATGACCCTTTTTGGCCGCATCGTGGCCATCTCGGATCACTACGACGCCTTAACTTCCAGCCGCTCCTATCGGCCCGTGCCCATAAGCCCCGAGCAGGCCCTGGACATCATGCTCCAAGTCTCCGGCACCCAGCTGGACCAAATCCTCCTTAAGGTTTTCATAAACATGATCGGCATCTATCCCGTGGGCACCCTACTTTTGCTCGACTCCCGGGAAATCGGCATGGTCTCCCAAACCGTCCCCGGCTCCGATCAAGGCCGCCCCCTTTGCTACCTACTCGATTACGAAGACGACCAGCTCATCCGGGGCGATCTCGTCGATCTGACCCAACGCGGCCACGATGGCGCCTTTGTCCGAAACATCCTGCGCTGCTTCCACCCCTCTGAGTTTGGCCTAAACCCCTCGGACTGTCTTCGCTCAAATCCCCCCGCGGCCGAAAAAAAATCGAAAAAAATCCCAAAACCCGCCCCCAGGCAAAAAAATCCCGTTAAAACCCATAGTTAAAAAATAAAAAAAACTTTAGGTTGACCTAAAAAAACGCTAAAGGTTTTCCTTGAGAATGCCGATACGATAATCGAGGGAGCCATATGTTTTGGCCCCGGCTTGGTAGAATCAATCGCCCAAAAAACCGCGCCGGTTTTCCCTTAACCTAAAGACCAATCGATATGGACGTAATTTATAAATTCATATCGTTAAGAACTTTACCAATATATATATCGTTTCAAGGGTTTGTTCGGTGGATTCATGAAAATAATAAATTTTAACCCACCCGTCACCAAAGTCGAAAACCAAACCGATAAACCACCTCGGCCAAGCGACAGTTTTGACTTTGAGTCCATTTTAAACAAAATCCCAAGCAAAACCCCCGGCCAAAATACCCCAAACGTGGTCGATAAGATCACCCGGGAAAACCAATTGGCCTGCCAAGGCGCGGCCGTCGAAGACGTGGGCTTGGCCGGGAGCCTTCTAAATACCCTGGTCAGCCAAATCAAAGCCAGCCAATCGGAGACGCTGCTTAACGTTCACAACCTGGAAGGCATTTTGTATTACTATCAACTGTGAGAAAACCATACCCCTCGATCCAATGATCAAAACCAACGATCGAATTGACCCATTCAAAATCTCCCAAAAAGGAGGTATAATGGAAGCCATAGGGCTTCGGGAATCTATTTTCGTCCCAAAAGAAGTGGCCTTTGACTTGGGCCTTTAATTTTTTCAAAAATTTTGGCCCCAATGCCTTCCCAATTTAGGAGTTTTCCCATGAGCGATAACGCGAGTTCGGCCGAACTGGCCGTGGCCAAAGCGCTGGCCAACTCCAAAATGGCTTCGGCCACCGACCGTCACCTTGGTTCCCTTCGCCACGAAATCTCCCGGGACATTGACGACCAAAACCAGTTCATCCAGGAAAAGAACATGCGCGAGGCGGCCAACATGGAAATCGGCCGCTCCCGAAACCTTAGCCGCGTGGTCTAAAAAAAACCTCCCCCTTCACTCCCCGTCTTTTCCTTTTTCCGGCCAACCGCCCAGGTCGAAAAGATCCCATTTGGCCCGGCCAAAATGGACCTTTTCCCCCAATATCGCCCTTATTTCGCCCCAAAATAATATCGCCCTTACGCCCATGCCCAAGGACGGCCATATGGCCGGCCCTGGGCGTGGCTATTTTATCCGGAGCCAGTTTGGCCAAAAACCCAGCGGGTTCCGGTGAAACGTTTTATTTCTGGGGATTAAAAAAAAACGATCTTAAAGAAGGGGGATGGGACGATAGCCCCGCCGCGGCGGGGTTGGGGGAAGCTTGAAGTAGGGACCGTAAAAATTGGCCACCGGGCCGCCGCAGCCGCCCGGGTAAAGGCAGCCGTCGGTTAAGCTTAACTGCGGGGTGACGCCTTGGCAAAAACCCATGACCGAGGTGGTTCGTCCCGGACGGGCGGCCCCCAAGGTCACGGCCTCCCAATCCCACAGGTAAATAATGAGCGGTTGATTGGGGCCGCTATCCATGGTGATAAAGGGGTAAGGCCTAGTCCGATAGGTTTGCTCCGGGGGAAAGATCGATTTGATTCGTCCGGTCACCACCAATAGGCGGCCGGTATAGCGGGCGTCGGCCGAGTGAAAATCGTTCAAATAAGATTCCACCAACACCCTGGGGGTAATCTGGATGGGTTCAATCCAATTCATCTGGGCCCTTGACGAGCCCTGAAAGGCCAAAACCAGGGCCAGGGCGCAAACCATGGCTCCCAAAAAAGAAAAATAAACCCCAAATTTTTTCCAGTCGCTTACCATAATCACTACCAAACCAAACGGTTACCGACCCCGAAAACCCACCCCGTTACCATTCTAGCGAAATCCATGCCAACTTTGAAGAAAAAACCTACCCCGGCCAGCCAAAACCGGGGGCCCGGGGAGACTTTCGCTAAATTCAAAACCGGCCGCGCCGCCCTTAATCCACCCAAAAAGTGTCGTCCTCGTCTTCGATGTTTTGCGCCTCGACGTATTTTTGGATGAATTCATCCGTCACGTCGCCGCTGGAACCGCAGAAATATCCCTCGGCCCAAAATTGCCGCCCCCCATAATGTCTTTGTAAGGTTAAAAACCTATTCAATAACTTTTGGGCCGTCGCCTCTTTGAGTTTTTGGACAAATTTATTTAAATGAATTTTTGGTGGATAGGACAAAAAAAGATGCACATAATCTTTTGAAACAGTACCTTTTATTATCCTTACAGAATCAGCCTTACATATTTTCCTTATTTCCTCACGCAAAAACAGCGAAATTTCTCCCCTGAGGACTTTTTTACGACAATTCGTAACCAAAACAAGATGCGCGCGTAAGATAAACAAATTTTCAAAGCCCCGCGAATGCCTTATCATCTAACCTCCTTTTTAAAGGTCCTTACCCCAACCCCAATTGCCATTGTCTTACCCTTTAGGCCTCCAGTCAAGACCAAACGCCAAAGCCGCCAGTTTAAACCGCTAACCCGCCAAGGTCAGGCCCCCGGCCAAGCCCAACCTTTCCCATCCCAAACCGGCCCGCGCCGGCTTTTTCAGTCACGCCCGGTGGCAAACATTTTACACCGAGCCCGGCCTTGTAAAAAAAACTCCGATTTTTGCCCCATTTTTGCCAGTTCTGGTACAGAACTGGGCTCCGGGCTGACCTAAAACCCCTTGGCCGAGGCCGGTTTTGTAAAAAAAAACTCCGAGTTTTGCCCCATTTTTGTCAGTTCTGGTACAGAACTGGGCTCCGGGCTGACCTAGGACCCCTTGGCCGAGGCCGGCTTTGTAAAAAAAACTCCAAATTTTGGCCCATTTTTGTCAGTTCTGGTACAGAACTGGGCTCAGGGCTGACCTAGGACCCCTTGGCCCCATCGTTATTTGCCGCAAGGGCCAGGTCAAAAAACAGTATTAAACGAGTGGGGGCAGAAAAATTCTCAGACCAAAGGGAGCCACCTTGAAGAATGTAAAATATTCTCAGATAAAAGAAGGCCAGGTAAAAAACGTTTTTCTAATTTGTTTATTGATTGGGAAATTCTTATTTGAGCCGGTTAAATCTAGTCAGAAAAGGATAATGGTTTTAAAATTAGTTTAACTTTAACGCTCAATGTTTTTAGGCTAAATAATCGTCAAAAATAAATGGTCACGTATTTAAACCCCTATCGGCGTGGCCTAAATCAAGCGCCGCTTGACTTTGATGGGGAAAACAAGGGCCGGTATACTTTCCTGAGAACTTTTGGGGAAACGCGAAAAGGGTGGCCTCTTTTTTCCTGAGAACTGGGGGCCAAAACGGCCCCCTTTTTAGTGAGAACCGGGGGTGGCCCTTTTTAGTGAGAACCGGGGTGGGTCCCTTTTTAGTGAGTACCCGGGGTTGTTTTGGGCCGATGGCCACGGTTCGAGACTGGTGGGGGGTCATCGCGTCAGGGTTTTTTGGGGCCGGGGTCGTTTTTCTGGCGGAGGGTTTTTAGGCGCTCCCGGCGGGAATCCAGGAAATCGGCGATGGCTTTTTCCCGGCCCCTTTGGGTGGGGAGGTAATATTCGCGATCTTGGAGTTCGGGCGGAAGGTGCCCTTGATCGACCTGGGCGTCCTCAAAGTCGTGGGCGTATTGGTAACCCTGGCCGTAACCAAGGTCTTTCATGAGTTTGGTCGGGGCGTTTCTGATGTGCAGGGGGACGGGTAAGGGACCAAATTTACGGGCGTCGCCCCGGGCGGCCGCGAAGGCCTTGTAAACGGCGTTGGATTTGGGAGCGCAGGCCAAGTGAACGGCCAGGTGGGCCAGGGCCAGATCGCCTTCGGGCGAACCCAATAAACGATAGCTCTCCAGGGCCGAGATGCCCAGCATCAGGGAGAGGGGGTCGGCCAAACCCACGTCTTCCGAGGCGAAGCGGATCATGCGCCTTAGGAGATAAACCGGATCCTCGCCGCCTTCAAGCATGCGGGAGAGCCAATAAAGGGCCCCGTCGGGATCGCTGTCGCGCAGGGATTTGTGGAGGGCCGAGATTAGGTTGTAGTGTTCCTCCCCGCCCTTGTCATAGCGCCAAGCCTTTCTTTGAACCGACTCTTCTATGACCCCCACGGTTATGATTCTCTGGCCGGACGCGTCCGGCCTGGCCAATCCGGAGGCCAATTCCAGGGCGTTTAAAAGCGATCTGGCGTCCCCGCCGGAACTTTCGATTAATAACTCCAAGGCCAAGGGCTCTATCTTGGGTTCCAGGAGTCCCAGGCCCCTTGTTTCATCGGTTAGGGCCATTTTGACCAGATCTTCGAGTTCGTTTTTGGTTAAGGGTTCCAAGACCAGGACCCGGGTTCTGGAGATTAAGGCGGCGATGATTTCAAAGGAGGGATTTTCGGTGGTGGCGCCGATTAAGGTAATTAGGCCGCTCTCGACGTGGGGCAAAAAGGCGTCCTGTTGGGCCTTATTAAAGCGGTGTATTTCGTCCACGAAAAGAACCGTCGGGCGGTTTAGGGCGGCCCTGGCCTTGCGGGCTTTTTCTACCACCTCCCGCACGTCCTTGATGCCCGACAAAACGGCCGAAAACTCGACGTAATCGGCCTTGGCCTTTTGGGTCAATAGTCTGGCCAAACTGGTTTTGCCCACCCCCGGCGGACCCCAGAGAATCAGGGAAGCCACCTGCCCCCGCTCATAGAGAAGCCTTAGGAGCTTTCCCGGCCCCAGGAGATGTTTCTGGCCAATAAACTCATCGAGATTTCTTGGCCTAAGCCTTTGGGCCAGGGGCTCAAATAGACTGGCGGGGTTATCGGTCATGGTGATTTCGCCTAAAAAAAACGGTTTCGCGTTTGGCCCCGGGGGGCCTAGGGCTAAGGTTTTGATGGTTGGGATCAGTTGGCCAAGGGAAATGGGCCTTTAGCCGTTTGGAGCGATCGCTTGGGGCCAATAAACGAAGGATCGGGGCGGGCGGGAAATACCGAAAGCCGATAGGGGCCTGGGTTTAGCGTACGCCTTGATTGCCCCGAGTTTATAGGCCACGGCCACCTTGGAGCCCTGGTAATAATCAAGATAAAAACGGTGGGATATGCCAGCGCCGCGCCTGGCTAGGCGCCAAACCTCATGGATGTCCCCTACGATGATATCCTCGATAGTAACTTCCCCCACGACGCGTTTTTCCGGCGCCGTCGAGTAAATGATTATCGAGTCCACTTTTTCCCGGCAGCGCTTCTTTCTAAACTCAAAGGACTTTTGGCCCTTGAGGATTTTTGCGGCGTGCCGGGGGTTTATCGAAAGTAATAGCTTACGCGTCACCGTTGGCGCCTTTAATCCCGGCCATTTTTATGGTTCGGGCGCATTGGGTCCGGGGCCAAACCGGAGGTTTGGGCGGGAGGGTCGAGGTTTTTGATTAAAGCGTCCCAAAGATCTTTGGTTTGGTAGATGGTTCGGGCCAGGGGGCCGTCGTTATTCACGACCGATTTGGCCCGGCGGAGTTTTTCCAAGATGGGCGTCTGGGCGGCGATCATTTTCTTGGCCAGGGACTTACCCAGTTTTGGGTCCCGAAACAATAGGCGCCGGAGCTGGGTTTCGGGCGCGGCGAAGGACAATAAAACGTGATCGAATAGGGTTTCCAGGCCCGCCTCAAATAGGAGGGGGATCTCGATGACCGTGACCGGCTTAAGGTTTGGCGACTTGAGGTTTTGAAGCATCAGTTTCCAAGTTTCGGGGTGGATGATGTCTTCCAAGCCTTTTCTTAGAACCGGGTCCTTGAAAACCTTTTTGCCAACGAAAGTTCGGTTCATTTCCCCGCCGGGCAAAAGGCAACCGGGCCCAAAAAGTTTGACCACCTCGCTAAGTCCCGGGCTATCGGGGGCGACGGCCTGGCGGGCGTAGCGGTCAAAATCAAGACGGCTCGCGCCAAAAACTTCAAACAGGGCGGCCACGGTGGATTTTCCGGTAGCCAGGCCCCCGGTCAAGGCAATTTTTATGGAGCCGGGCCGGGATTTTAAAAGCCCCTCCGGGTCGGAGGCCCACGGCGGGACTTTGGGGTCTTCGGGCCTTTTGGAAATCTTGGGGCGCTTGGGGGTCTCAGCCATGAAAGCCCTCCAAAACCGGGTAAAAGTCCTCGGACCTTTTGGAAATCTTGGGGGTCTCAGCCATGAAAGCCCTCCAAAACCGGGTAAAAGTCCTCGGGCTTTTCCAAAATAACCTTGACCCCGGCCGCCCTAAGCTCCTTTATTGACCTAAAGCCCCAGGCCACGCCCACGGCGATAAAACCGCAGGCCTGGGCCGATTGGGCGTCGGTTTCGCTGTCACCCAAATACCATAAGTTTTTTGGCCAGGCCCCCAAAACCTCGGCCAACTCCAAACCGGCCTGGGGCGAGGGCTTAAGGGGTCTTGGCGGGGCCGCTCCCACGACTTTTATAAAAAGGCCAGGAAAAAAGGCCTCGATTAAGTCCTTGGCGTGATCCTCGTCTTTGTTGGTCCAAACGCCCAAACGAAAGCCGTCGGCCTTAAGTTTGGTAACCAGTTCCGGTATCCCAGGGTAAGGAGCGGTCTGGTTTTTTAAATTTTTGGCGTAAAATTTTTTAAAAGACCGGCGAACTTTTTCCAAAAACTCCCCTTCTTCCAAAACCCCCGGTCCCATGGCCCTTTCTATTAACTTGGTTAGGCCGTTTCCGACCATGAACTTAAATTCTTCGTCGGTAAAGGAGCGCCCCTGGCCGTTTTCCAGTAAGGCCGCTTCCAAGGAGGCCCGCAAATCGCCCAAGGTATTCAAAAGCGTTCCGTCCAAATCAAATATGGCCGCCTTTACGGTCATGAAACCCTCCCACCGGGCCTTTTTCAAACGGCGTAACCAAGGCCAATAAATCCTGGTCAAGTGTATGGTTATGTTTTAGGCAAAAATTCCAAACGGTTCCAAACGGTGAATTTAACCGCCCAAAGCCAATAAATCCCGGTTGGGCAAAAATTCGACCCGTTTTTCCGATTAAGACCCAGGGGTCCTTTTTTTTGGCCAAGCGGCCCAATAAAAAGGACCCCTGGGAAACTCTCCCAAGCCGGGAGGTCCCAGGGGCCCTAGCGTCAATCCATCGACTCCTTGGCCGGGGCTTGGGGGTTAATCCAAGGCCCCTAGGGGAGTCCAACCCTGGGGAGAATTACTCGGCCGGGGCGTCGGCGGCGGGCTCTTCGGCCGGGGCGTCGGCGGCGCTTTCGTCGGCCGGGGCGTCAGCGGCGGGGGCGGGCTCTTCGGCCGGGGCGTCGGCGGGAGCTTCGGCCGGGGTCTCAGCCGGGGCGTCGGCGGCGGGTTCTTCAGCCGGGGTATCGGCGGGAGCGGCGTCTCCGGAAGCGGGGGGCTCTTCGGCCGGGGCTTCTTCGGCCGGGGCGGGAGTGTCGGCCGGGGCAGGCGTGTCGGCCGCGGGCGCCGGGGCGGCCGGGGCCGGGGCCTCATCGCCGCCACAGGCGGCAAAGACGAAAAGGGCCATCATGCTGGCGGCCAAAAGCAAAAAAAGCTTAAAAGTGTTTTTCATAACAATTCACCCAATGAAACCTCCGACGCGCGTGGGTCGGGGATAAATTGGGTCCGAGTCGCTTATCCGCTTGACCCCGGACCCCCGATTAATCTTAAACCAAAAAAGCGGCCCCTAAGGACCGATTAAATTTCCTCTCGGGGAGCGTCGCGACCTTCGCGGCGACCGCGGTGGACATTAGCCATCCGTCCCCATCGATTTTAAGACCCTTTGGTTAAGGGCGTAAACCGAAACACCAAACAAAGAAAAAAAAAGAACCGCGAAGTACGTCGCGACAACGTCGCCAAACGGGAAAAAAACGCCGGTTGGCTTAACTCTATATGGCCCGGCCGAAGGGCGGGCGATTTGGGATTTTTACGTTTTATGGCCCCCCGGGGTTACCCCATTGGTTAGTAAGTAGGCGACATTAAACGGCAAAAAACGTTTTTACCTTCCCGCCAAGCTTATGGGGCGCAAGGTTGGGCGCGCGGCCCCAGGAAACTCAACTTTTTATCATTTATCGTGGCAGGATGTCAAAGGATTTTTTTAAGCCAGGAACCAAAGGCGATCGCTTAAGTCGCGACCATCCCACCAAGTATTAATTATATCAGTTTTTCGAATATTTAACAGAAATCATACGAGCCTTGTATACAATCCCGGTTAAGGTCCAGGATTTTGGGCTCCCTTGGCCCAAGGCCACTAAGTCTGGTACCTTGGTCTGGTACCTTGGCCCAGGGGCGGCCAGCCAAATGGCCTTACGGGCTTTGGCCCTTTCTTCCCAGGGGTCCAGGCCCGGGGCCCGGCCAGGCCAGGCCAGGACATAAGGGGAAAAAATAGGGCTTACCCTGACTTTGGGCGATTTTGACTTCTTGATTGAGTCGATTTAGTTTTATACATTTCTATCCTTTTGTCAAGTTAAGAACCAATCGGGATTAGGTTTAAGAAAGGAATCGGGTTTGGGCTGGGACGATTTTGCCGGGCGGCCAAAGGGGGCCTAGCCGCTGGGCTGGCCGGGGTATTGCTTAGCCCATGGGGGCGGGGGGAGAATTTTTCCGGGCCCGGCCCCCTGGGGGGGGCCTGGGGCGGGGGGCGCGATGGGCCGGGTTTTAAAGCGCCCAAAGTTCTTTGGCCAAATCTCAAGGGGCCCTTGAACTCTTTGGCACCGAAATTGCAATTTTAAGCTCGCGGCCAGGACCGCCAAGGGGCGGCGACCCATAGTTCAACTAGGAGTGGACCAATGATAGAGAGGACCCAGATAAATACGGAAACGGACAAGGGCCCCCCGGTCGAAATGACCGAGGAACTAAACCACGTGCTGGAGGGCGAAAAACTCTTTGGGCTGGGCTTAATCGACGAGGCCAAGGAACTATTTCAGGCCGCGGTGGAGCTATGCCCCGGTAACGTCCAGGCCTGGAACAATTTGGCCGTGGCCGCCATCACCCAAGGCGACTCGGCCGAGGCCAAGAGGTTTTTAAGGCAGGCCATCGAGCTTAAGCCGGACTTTTTGGAGGCGCGTTTTAACATGGCCGAGATCCATTGCTTGGATGGCAAGTGGTCACAGGCGGCCAAGGAACTCCAGACCATCTTGACCTTTAGGCCCGAGGATCTGCCGACCCTTAAGCGCCTGGCCCACGTCTACGTCAACATGGGCGAACACGACAAGGCCAAAAAACTCCTGGACAACTCCGACAACGTCGGGG
Source organism: Deltaproteobacteria bacterium (assembly GCA_031277995.1). Taxonomy (GTDB): domain Bacteria; phylum Desulfobacterota; class Desulfarculia; order Adiutricales; family Adiutricaceae; genus JAIRNQ01. The sequence goes on along the minus strand of JAITLH010000085.1, from coordinate 2,220 downwards.
CCATGAAGGCCTTCATCGATTCGTTGTGGCTGGGCATAAAGTTTTTTACCATGGCCGAGGGCCTCACGCCCCGGGAGCGGCTGGAAAAGCTCATGTTGGCCGTCCTAAAACTCATTGACGGCCAGGACGGCCGCAGCCAGGTCTTTAAGCTGGTTGGGACCGATAGCGAAAGCGGCCGGGAAGTCGTTTTGCAGGGCCTATCCGAGCATTTTTACTACCAGGAGGCCAAGGAGCTAAACGACGAGGTCCACGCCGTTAAGCCCGAGCTAATTCTCACCATCGGCAATAACGATGACTGGGAGGCCTTTAGGGAGACCCTCAGGGAAGAGATGAGGGCCGAGGGCGGCTGTTTGGGCGATTTCACCCAAACCAAAAAGATCCTTAAACGCGACTCTCGATTCGGCAAGTACGACCTCGAGGCCACCTTAAAATACTTTCAGGCCAACGTCGGCCCCTGCGATTGCCACGTCCTTAGGGCCGTGCTGGTTTAAAAAAAACGGAACCCCACCGGATCCGCCCCTTTGGGGATCCAAAAAAGGCGGGAAGCGACATAGTTTGGAGACCCCATGACCTTCGATCCCAACCAACTATTAAACAATCCGGCCAACCTCTTGTCCCTAAAGGGCCAGCTGGCCCCCAGGGCCATGGAAGAACCAAGCGCCGAGCCCGTGCCACCGCCCCCCTATGATCGGGCCATGTACGAAAACGCCTACGGACGTTTGGGCTTACTCCATATCGCCAACGTGGTCGATCTGGGCTGCGGGGTAGGCAACTTCACCGGGGTCATGGTCAGCCGCCGCCAAAAGCCCGAGCTCTACCTGGGCGTGGATCTTAGCCACAACAACATCAAGGTCGCCAAGGCCGCCTATCCCGGTTGGAGTTTTATTTACGGCGACTTTAACGATCCCGCCGTCAGGCAACAATACGAACGTTACGAGGCTTACCTGCTTTTGAACATGATGGACGTCATGGATGACGATCTGGCCTTTCTGGACACGGTTCCCAGCGAAAAGCCGGTACTTTTTTCCATGCCCCGTTTTCCCAAAGAAGGTTCCCTTAGGTATTTTGACGACCCGGCCCTTTTGCGGGATCGCTACTCAAATTACCTGGCGATTAAGAGCGTCGGCCGTTTCTCCGACGCCCAGGGCCAAACCTACTCCATGGTGGTGGCCGTCCGCTGGTGACGGCGAAAACGGCAAGGGAGAAAAAGGCAAGGACGAAAACGAAAACGGCGAGCGCCAAACAATCGCCCAGGCGATTGGTGGATAGGGGAAATGTTATCTGAATTAAAACTCGGGCCCCGGCGAATGGCCCAAGCCGCGAGGCTTATGGAGCTGGCCCGGTCCCAGGAAGTGGAGATACTGGCCCACTTTTACCAAAGGACCGAGGTAAAGGCCCTGGCCCATTTCGTTGGGGGCAGTTTGGGCCTCCACCGGGCGGCCATAAATAGCCGGGCCAAGGCCATCATGGTTTGCGGCGTGGATTTTTTGGCCCAAAACATCGAGCGCCTAAGGCCCGATCTAAAGATCTTGGTACCCCGCCCGGACGCCGATTGCCCCTTTAGCCAAACGGTCGGGCCCAGGGAAGTAAGCCAAATAAGGTTAACCCACCCCAATCATCTTTTGGTGGCCGACATCAAGGCCTCCGGGGCCCTTCGGGATCTTTGCGATTTGGAAATCTCGCCCGAGGGGGAGTTTCCAACTAACCTTGGACACCAAGGGGCCATGGTCTTACCGGCCCTGTCGGCCGGGGATCCAGGAACGCGGGCCGTTTCCCATTGGCCGCGGGCCAGCTGCCAAGTCCATTACCAAGTGACCGCGGCGGACGTTAAAAAGGCCCTCACTAAGCTTAAGGGGGCCAAAGTTGCCGCGAACTCCCTATGCCGCCCGGAGGTCCGCCAAATGGCCGATCTCGTGGGTGACAGCCAAACCATCTTCGAGGGCTGCCTAAACGCGCCCCGGGGCGACTGGTTGGTCATAAGCGAGAGCGGCTTAGTAGAATGCCTGCGGGCGAAAATCCCAGAAAGCCGTTTTCACGAGTGCGAGGTGGAGATTTTTTGCCCAAACATGAAACTTACCAACATCAAAGACATGCTCCACACCCTGGAAGCCGAGCTCCCGGCCATGGATACGGAGCCCAAGGTCACCCCCTTGGGCGATCGGCCCGAACAGGCCGGGCCGGCGGGTTAAGAGAGTTCTGGCCAGCCTTAAGGGGCCGGGC